>NZ_JBFAAF010000036.1:0-59392 GCF_040639595.1 Micromonospora sp. NPDC023814 | reverse complement strand
TCGTATGAGGGTGGTTTTACCTCTGTGAGGATGGACGGGGATGGGTCCGTCACGAAGTTTGATGGTAGTGGCCGTGTGGTGTCGGTGACGTCGGTGGAGCGTCATGAGGGTGGGCCGGATACGTATTCGACGACGACGTATTCGGCGTGGGATGAGAAGGGTCAGCCGACGGCGGGTTCGGGTCCGGATGGTGCGTTCACGTTGTCGTATGAGGGTGGTTTTACCTCTGTGAGGATGGACGGGGATGGGTCCGTCACGAAGTTTGATGGTAGTGGCCGTGTGGTGTCGGTGACGTCGGTGGAGCGTCATGAGGGTGGGCCGGACACGTATTCGGTCACGACATTCACGGGGCACGACGAATATGGCCGCCCTACTGCTGGTAGTGACGACGGTGGTCATTTCACCATCGCGTACGACTCGAAAACGGGCTACGAGACCCTCACCTATGACAGCGGCCCGAACCAGTACACGAAAGTCGTGCTGACCGGAGACGGCAAGCTCGTCTCGACAACACTGCCGGACGGCACATTCGTCGACTGGCAGGTCCAACTCCAGGACTTGGGCCATCTCGCGCTGGCCATGCCGAAACACCAACAAGCGATCGCGAGTGCTATCCGGGGCATCGAGAGCCAGTTCTCCGCGGTCAGGGAGGCTTGGGTCTCCCCGGCCGCCGACTCGTTCGATGCCCTGGCCAAGGAGTTCGGGACTGCGGCGGCAAACTTGAGCGCCCTTCTGGCGGAGGCGGCGAACCGCATGACACGGACCTACCAGAACATCGTCGACGCTGAGACGATCAACGCTGGACCGCATTAGGAAAGGCTTGCCCGGATTGGTCGGCGCCTCTCCGACGTGAGTAATTAGAACGACACGATATCAGCTTTTGCTGGGAACCTCTTGCCGGAAGGGGCCGAGGATGGCCGTCGATTACAACAAAGCGACTAACGGGTCGGTTTCCAACGTCATCCACGTTGACCCGCTCATGTTGTGGGACAAGTGCCGCAAGATTCTGGACTACCTGGAACTCGTCGTCAAAGAGCTGACCGAGATCGGCAACAAGTGGGAGAATGTCCAGATACGCTGGCAAGGTCCGGACGCGACGACCGCCCAGGATTTCGTCAACCAACTGCAAGCCGCTTTCACCGCGCTTTTCGGCCCGGCAGGCGCCACGGACATCAGCGATCTGAAGTCTGGTGAGGGTTCACTGATAAAGCTGAGCGCTGGCATCAGCATGGCGTCGCGCAACTACGGTGGAGCCGAGGAGAGCGTCTGCGAGGTGATGGTGAGCTTTGCGCAAGCGCTCGGGGAGGAATCCGGTGGTGGTCGCAATAGTTGGGAGGGTGTGCAGACCTATGGCCCGTTGAGCGAGTACAGGGGCTTCGGCCAGAAGTGGGTACCCTGAGCAGCGCAAGCTCAACGACAAACTCTGCGGGATCACGGCGAGATTCGACAGCAACGGCTCGATCTGAGAGTGGTGTAAATTGCCCGGCGGCGGCCCCCGACCATACCACCCAAAGAGTGACGACGAGGTCTGGAAAGCGCCACCGGACCCGGCTGCGCTGCGCGAACTGGCGCGGCGCCTCGATGCCTTCGCGTTCAAGCTGAAGAACGTCCGTGACAGCATCAAGTACGCGGTGTCGACAACCGGCTGGTGGGGAAGTGGATATAACGCGACTATGAGGGCCGGGCTGGCGGTCTCCGCCGTCCTGGACAGGGTCGCTTCGGCTTACCGCGAGTTCGCGACCTCGGTGCGGCAGCTCGCCGATGAGGCGGAAAAGCACTGGGCGGAACTGAAAAAGCAAAGTTACCTCAAGATGTTCAGCTTGTTGGTCGACGTTGTCACGATCTTCCTGCCGCTCGGTAAGATTCTCAGCTCCATGGTCAATGGGTTGTCCCGCGCGTTCACCTGGATCGCGACAAGGCTTGGCACGGTCATGCCCAAAGGCGCTGTCGTGCAGTTCGTCTTTGGCCAGGTGGCCATGTTGCCGGTGTCGCTCGCGATCTGGGGGACGCCGGAGCTCCTCGCATCCTCCCTAACGAACAACTGGGCCTTCGAGCCGGTCGCCTTCGGGGTGGTGTTCGGTCTCGGCGCGGTCTTCGCCCATCCATTCTTCTGGAGGGGGCCCAAGGCCGGCGCGGGCGGCGCGACAGACGTCGCAAACGTCGGGGGAGTGTCGGGCCAACGAACTTCTACGGGCAGTACCACCTCGTCGGTCATCTCCAACCAACCCTCTCTAATCAAGACGATCGAGGGCACTGGGCTCGGCATCGTGCCCAGGAATCTGGACAGTAACGGGGTATCTCCGCTCACCTCGCGACCGTCCACCGCCGGTAGTACGGTCGCCCCCGGCGAAATCTCGGCGCGGACCCCATCACCCGTCCCCGACGCGGCGAGCGCGGGCGGCCCGCCGGCGGCGGGTGCGGCGTCGTCGAAGGCCCTGGCCGGGCACCCGGATCAGGTCGCGGTGCCGCCGCCGGTGGTGGGCCCGCGCGGCGCCGGTCGTGGGCCGTCGGTCGAGCACACGCCGGACCCGGTCGTGCCACCGTCGCGGCCCGGCACACCGTCGCTGTTCGAGGCGACGCCGCCCGGCGGCACGGTGGCACCTCCGGGCATCGCGAGAGACATTGCGCCGCCGCCGGCGGCGACGAGCCGAGGTGAACCGGCTGTGACGCACCCGGCCGAGGGCTCGGGTGCGGTGCCGCGGTTGCCGGTCGGGAGGGGCGGTGAGCCGGTGCCGCCGACGTTGCGGATGGAGCCGCCGCCACCCGGGACCGGCGAGCGCTGGGTGCAACCGCCGGATGTGTCGGCCGGTGGGGGGCCTCGCGGTGGTGCGGTGGACCTGCCGGGTGTGGGTCATGGTGGCGCGGGCGCGGGCTCCGTGCCGCGGGTGGGTGCGGGCGCGCCTGTGCCGCAGTTGCCCGGTGTGCGGGATGTGGTGCCGGCGGGTGTAGGTGAGCAGGCTCTGCCGCCGGTGGGTCGGTTGGCCGGTGGGGGGCCTCGCGGTGGTGCGGTGGACCTGCCCGGTGTGGGTCATGATGGCGCGGGCGCGGGCGCGGGCTCCGTGCCGCGGGTGGGCGCGGGCGTGCCTGTGCCGCGCTTGCCTGAACCGGCGCACCTCGGCGCGGCGCCGCCGAACGTCAGGGCGGCCGCACCGTCACCGCATGGTGGACCGGATGAGGCTGCTTCGCTGGCCCCGGGCGCTCCCGGACGCCGGCAGGTGGATGTGTCGCTGTCGCCGGGCCATGAGTTGAGTGCCGCCGACAGCCGAGCGATCGGGAAGCTGCCGTCGAACGGGTCGGTGGCGATCCGCGGTGGTGAGGGGCAATTCCCGGCCTCCAGCCTGCCCAACCTGCGGCAGACCATATGGGCTGGCACCGAGGGTGAGTTGGTGGTGCGGGCGTCTCGGGTGAAGGGGCTGCCGACGGACCCCTCGGTGGTGCCGACGCTTCGCGGCAGGCCGGTGCCGGCCGCGGAAGCCGACGAGTTCCGCGTTTTCGGGAGCGAGGCGCAGGCCAGGTCGGCTCACCCGACATGGTCGCCAACCGCCCTGCGGGCGGGAAGCTCCAGCGTGACGTCGGTCGGTGAGGCGAGCGTGGCAGCCGGGCAGGCCGCCGGGGTCCGGCCACCAACACGTGAGCTGCCGGGCGAACCGGTTTCCGTGCCGCACGACGGGAGTCGACTGCCGAGCCCCACACAACGGCCCGTGCCGGATGCGGACTCTGGGCGACCGGCGTCCACGAACCTCGGCGACCCGGCCGGCACGGACCCCGCACGGGCGGCGAGTGCCGAATGGACCCGGCTGCCCGACGGCTTGCACGAAACCCGCGATGGTGGGGCGCTGCGGCTGGGCAGCGGGGACACCGAGCCGGGCCTCGTAGACGTGCCGCCGGGGTCCAGGGCGGTGTTCGACGGTGCGGGCGAGCTGCGCCTCGTCATACGGCCTGACGGGCTCAGCTTCGACCGTGACCTCGTTGGAGCCTGGTCGGCGCGTACCGAGCGCGGCGAGATCACCGTCAGCAGGCTCACCATGCCGGAGCAGCTGACGCTGGCTGATGGCCGGACCATCACACTCAGGTCGGGTGACCAGGTCCGTCACGAGATCACCAACGAAGTGGTGGCCTATCGCGTGGGCCGGGGCGCTGATGCCGTGGATGGCCTCGGACCTCAGGGGAGCGGCAACACGTTCCTGCGCATGGGGGATGGACGCTGGAGTGTCGCGGATATCCGGCTGCCTGAGTTCCAGGGGTGGCTGGCCGCGGCGAACAAGGCGCCACAGGCGGCGCGGGAACTGTTTGCCATCGCCGAACGTTATGGGCCGCGGGTCGCCCCCGGTCGGCGGCTCAACGAGCTCGACGACGTCGCGATCGGCGGATTGCTGCGCTCCGACCAAGGCGACGACGTGACGGCGGCTGTGTACGAGGTGATCCGCCGGCACACGGGCATGGAGATGCGGTGGACCCAGGCGGATGCGGTCGATGGGCTGACCACTATCGCGGTGGTCAACATGGCGGCCGGCGAGGGGAAGTCCCTGGCTTACCACGCCGCGGTGGGTCGCCTGGCCTTCCGGGGAGAAGCAGTGCAGTACATCAGCACCCGGGACAACCTGGCCGCACGTGACGCTCAGGCCCTTCGTGGCATGTACGAGCCGTACGGCGCCAAGATCCATCGGATGAACGAGGAGGGCAACGTACCGACGCCGGTGCCGGGAGAGCCGACCATCTACGTCGGGACGCACAACGACATCGGATTCAGCTACCTGGGGGACAAGCCGATACCCGGCCGGACCGCGGTAATGGACGAGATCGACGAGGCCCTGGTCTTCGACGACACCCTCTTCCAGCACAGCACAGGAGTCGGCAACCCGGCGGCGAAGGCCGTCGTCGGTCAGGTGGTCTGGGCCCGCGACTTCCTCAACTCGCACCGGGCCGGCGGTTCGCTGACCGCGGACGACTTCAACCTCGGCCCGGGCCGGCGCGGGGCGCCCGGGCTGACCGAGGAGGGCCTGGCGAAGGTCGAGCGGATACTTGGACGTGCGCCGTCTGAGTGGCAGCAGAAGCGGCTGAACCTCTCGGCGCTCGCCGAGTTCCATTACCGGTACAAGACCCACTACACGCTGGACGAGCACGGCAAGGTCGTCATTATCAACCAGACGACCCACAGGGTCCTGAAGGACCTCGGGGCGTCGACGGAGAGGTTCGGCCGCGAGACCCGCTGGAACGATGGGTTGGCGCAGGCGATCGAAGCCAAGCACAACCTCCCCATCCGCGCCGACGCGGATACCCTCAAGAAGGTCAGCGCGGGAGAAATCTACAGCAGCAAGAACTACGACGTCGTGGTAGGCGCATCCGGGACCGCGTTGGGGAAGGAAGTGCAGTTCGCCCAACAGGGCCTCTCTGGGAAGATCCGGGACGTCCCGCGCTACTTCAAGTCGAAGCTGATCGAAGGCAACGATCTGGTATTCGCCACCACCGACGAGAAGCTCGGCGAACTCGTCGCCCATGCGGCCCGGGACGCGGCGGCGGGCCGGCCACAGTGGATCATTGCGCATGACAACGCCCTCGTCTCGAAGCTCTCGGACATGTTCAAGGCAAAGGCTGTCGACCACACTGCGGTTGATGCCGACTGGTTCCTGAAGCATGGGCCCCGTGCCGAAGCGGCATTCCAGCGGGTCGTCGACGAGGGTGGCCAGGTGGGCAAGATCACCGTCGTCAACCTGCAGGGCGCGCGCGGTGTCGACGTCCCGATCAGCGCCAGCGTGGCCAAGCTCGGTGGCCTGGACGTGAAGGTCACCGCGCGGTCCGCCATTTCGCACGACATCGACATCCAGGCCATGAACCGCGCCGCTCGCAGCGGGCAACCTGGCCGCGCACAGTTCTACACCTCGCTGGACGACGACCTGCTCGTCAACGCCAACAGTCCCCGGGCGACCGTGACCATCACCCGGTACGAGATCGCCAAACAGGCCAACCAAGACCTGCCCACCCTGTGGAGCGCCGCCGACCTCAAGCAAGCCGAAGCGGACGTTCGGGCGCTGGTTCCGGTCCTGCAGGCGGAAGCGCAGGAACGCTTCCTCGCCTCGATCACGCCCACCCCGCGTCCCACCGTGGCCGATCCGGTCCCGACACCGGTCCCGACGGCGCATGCCGGCACGCCTGCCCGGCCGAGCGTGGACGTTACGACGCCTGCGGAGCACCCTGCCGCAGTGCCCGCCGACGGTACGCAACCACCGGCCTCGGCGCGGAATGCCGTACCGGGCGGGTTGACGCCCCCGGCAGTGGAGGGGATGCTGCGTCCATCCGGCGCAGCCCCCATCGACCCTGCCGTGCAGCTCTCGGCGCTGCGCGCCGCCGCGCAGGCCGGGGCAGGGCTGGAGATCCGGCAGCTGGCGGATCAGCCGGGCTACGCGTTGACCCGCAACGGTGGGGTGGACCAGATCCGGGCGGCGTCCGGCCTGGCGTTCGGTCAGCGGTCCGTCCTGGTGGTGAACCCCGGCGTGTCCGGCGCCGGCGACACCGCCGAGGTCACGGACTTCCTGGACCGGTTGCCCGACGCGCATCGCGAGGCCACGTTGATCGACGTGGGTGCCGGGCCGCGCGTGCCGGTCGACGTCGTTCAGGGGTGGGCCGACCAGGGCTGGACCGGACCGGGCGGGACGGCACCGATCATCGTCGGGGTCGACCGCCTGGACGAAGCTCCGAACTCGAAATGGTTCGTGCCGTACGTCGATACCTCGAACCTGCGCGGGCCCACCTCGGACCAGTTCGCCAGATACTTCCTCGTGTACCCGTCAACCGGCCCGGTCCCCGGCGCCACGCCGCACAACCTTCCGGCGTCGGGGCTGGCTAACCAGTTCGAGCTCGGCCAGGGCTGGGTCCTCGACACCGCCCGGCCGGGCGCGGCGCTGGTGAGCCCACCCGCTGCCGGCCCGGGGCAACCGCCGTCGCGCCCGCTGACCGGCGGCCCGCCCGGGTCGAACAGGCTCGAGGTCACCGGCTCCGCGACGATGCCGCCCGAGGTCAAGGCCCAGGTGCATCGACTGCTGAGCGGGCTCCCGCCCACGGTGGACCTCGTGGTCGACGGGCGGAGCGGGCGGGGCCTCGCCTCGTGGCTGGCTGACCTGGAGCTCGCCGCTCTCGCGCAGCGCATGCCGTCCGGCTACAGGGCGGAGCCGGTGCCGGCCGGTTATGTCGTCGGGCGCGACGGAGCTCGGTTCGCGGGCCTGGAGTCCGCCCGGACGATGCCGCGGCTGACCGATTCGGTGGTGATGTTCCTCGACCCGTCCATCGGCAACACCGACGCGGTGACCGACATCCTCACCGCGGCCCATGTGACCGTGCGGGGTCGGGTGGTGGCACACCTGAATCCGCCAACGCCGGTAGACCCGGTGCGGGCCGCCAACACCGCCGGGGAACTGCGGCAGCGGGCCGGAGTTTCGGTCCTCATCGCCGCCGGCGACCTGGCCGGCCCGCCAGCACCGAATCAGTTCGTGCCGATCGGTTCGGTCACCGGCCATTACCTGGTGCTTCCGTCACCGCAGGGTCGGTCACCGGCCTCCGCGACCAGCGATACGGGTTCGGTTTCGGGTGCCGCCTCGGTGACGGACGGCACGTCAGTGACCGCGCCATCCTCCTACGGCGACATGGAACCGGCGGACGGCGTCTCGGCTGCGGAGATCCCGTCCGGGTTCTTCCTGCACGGCCCGGTAAGGTCTGCCGCCGATCTGAACGCGGCCAGCGCACTGCCCACGTCGATCCTCGGGACCAGAGTCGTTCCGGATGCCCTCCTGTTCGCCGATCTCGGATCGCTGGCGGCCGCCGTCGAGTCCCGGCGCGCCACGAACGCGCCGATCTTCATCGACCTTCGCTTCGCCGGCGCCCAGCGGACGCCGGAGTGGCTGACCGGGATCGCCGAGATTCTGGGCGCTCCGGTCCTGGTGGACGGCGAGTTGGCCGAGCTGGCGCCTGCGCACAGCATCGGCCTGGACGCCGAAGGTCGACCGCTCCAAGGCAGTGGCGTGGCCGCCGCGTTCCTGGTGCGACCACAGGCCGACGCACGCGGGTGGTCCGTGAACCGACCACGGTCCACGGACCTGGCGCGACTGCGGGTGTGGCGCGACCATCTGCAGGCGAAGGTCGACGAGGGGCTGGCCGAGGCCGGGCCGTCGGCCGGCAACGTACAGGCAACCTGGCGGGCTTTCAGTGAGACGGTGGGCAACGCCGCACTGCGGGCGGGTGCGGACGACGAGGCGGCGCAGGCTGAGGTCGCAACGGCGGTCCGTGCGTACGTCGACGCCTCCGCGCAACTGCCCACGCAGCTGAGCGTGCTGCCGACGGTGGCGCAGGTCCTCGGCGTGGCCCCGGCGTTGAGTCCGTTGCCGGCCACGACGGGAGCCGACGGGCGCTTTGTCGCCGGTGCGCTGGGCAAGGCCCTCAACGCGCTGGCGCTGGTTCCCGACGCCGACGTCCGCGGCGCGGCGTTCGACTGGAATCGCTGGGTGTCGTCGGTGGACCCCACTGCGGATCGGCTGGAGATCCTCAAGGCGGCGACCGTTCGGATCACCGATGTCTTCCTGGCAGCCCGGCCCGCCGACGATCCGGCTTCAGTGCGCGACGCGGCCGTGTACCTCGCCGGACGGGGCGCGATCAAGACCGCGCTCGGCTACCTTGCCGAGCCCGACCCGTCCCGCCGTCGACGCATCGTCCGCGCCGCGGTGCCCGAGGCCGACGCCGACCTGCTGAAGGCGCTCGGGGACCTGTCCCGCGGCACCGCGAAGCTTCCCTCGGAGAAGGCCGACGTCAACATGATCACGACGGTGGCCAACGCCTTGGTACGCCCTGCTGACGTCCCTGACCTCCACGACACGTCCGCGATGGCTGCGGCAGTGGACAGCTTGCGCGAGCCTGTCCCTGCTGACGTCCCTGACCTCCACGACACGTCCGCGAAGGCTGCGGCGCTGGACAGCTTGCGCGAGCCCGTCCCTGGAACCCCCACGGCCGGCATCGACTGGGTCTTCGACCCCAACCGCGAGATGGCCGCGGCTTTGGGCATCTCGCGCGAGTTCGTCCCCCGATACCTCACCGACGCGGAACGCGTCGAATGGATCGATATCATCAACAGCCTGATCGCCCGGCATCCCAGCCTGGCGAATACCCTGCGGGTGATCGCGGTCGCGACCGTCGACTGCTAAAGCGCCTGAAAGAAAGTGCTGGACCTCGCCCCCCTGACGGGGGCGAGGTCCAGGGCGCAGCGGTGGTGGAGCTTTGCTCGCGCTTTCAGCACACTGTGTCGGGGAACGGCACCTGCATCAGCTTCGCGTACTCCTCGGCGGTCATGGTCGCCCCGGGATCGGTGACGCGAATCCGGAACAGCCAACCGGCACCGAACGGGTCGCGGTTGACCAGACTCGGGTCGTCCCGGAGCGCGGCGTTGACCGCGAGGACCACACCGGAGGCGGGGGCGTCTACATCGCTGGCCGTCTTCGACGACTCGACGGAGCCGCATGCTTGCCCCACGGTCACCTCGGCACCGATGTCGGGCAGCTGGACGTAGACGATGTCGCGCATGCCATCGGCCGCATGCTTGGTCAGGCCGACCGTTTTCGCGTCGCCGGCCTCGTCCAGCCAGGTGTGACCGGCGGTATAGCGCAGGTGTGCCGGCACCATCATCATCGGAATCTCCCCTCTGGCGCATCGAGCAGCGCAACCTTTACCGGAGAACGATGCCAGCGGCGGCTCGGTTCACGACCGCGGGCGTGGCAATCCGCGGCCGGGCGTCCCGGTTTGGGGGACCTTCGGGACGGAACATCGTGACCCGACTATCGGGAACTACAGATGATCAACGTCACGGCCTAGCGTCCTCTGAAACACCGCTGACACAGATCGGAAATGAGGCCCGGTGGCGGGGCGACAGGACGAGCCGGCTGGCATTCTTGGCAAGGAACCCGATGGGGCGGCCAGGCGTGCGGATCCGGTTTCGCGCCCGGACCGTCGCCCTGACCCGCCAGCCGATCTCCTCGGATCGCCGGCAGGGCCGTCGGTGCCGCCGATCGCATGGGCGCCGGCTACCCGGTGGCCCAGCCCTCTGGGGGAGTCGGAGGTCGCGCCGCGCCTGCCGGACGGGGCCCTGGGCAGTCCAGCGTCGACTGCCCAGCCGACCCCAAGCGCGTCAGCCACCGTTTCCGTGGATGCGGGGTTGCCGACGGCGGCGATGTTCGACGGGCTCGCCACGGAGCTGGCCGAGGTGGACATTGATGTCCTGCTGGTCAGGCTGAGGGCGGTGCTCGAGTCGGCTGAGATGTTGGCTGCTGGCGTTTCGATTCCGGCTGGGCTTGAGTTGGCTGAGGCCGCGTTCCTGGCCGCCGCCGCGTACGGGGTGGGCGAGTTCCGGGTCAGGGATGTGGTTGCGGCGCTTCGGGTGTTGTCGGCGCCGGTGGTCGATGGTGGGGTGCGGTGGCGGCGTTGGGCGGATGTGCGGGGCTTCGTCCATGCGGGGATCGACGATCGTGAGTTGTGGTTGCCGGATGGGCGGCCGTTCGAGGAGGTGTTGAAGGCCCGGCTGTTGTTGTCGGCGGTGGGTGGTCTCCCGGCGGGTGAGGTGGTCGGGCTTGACCGGCTGCGTGGGTTGGTGTGGTTGCCGAGCCGGAGCATGGTGCCGGCCGCGGTGGCGGCGTGGGTGGGGCGGGTCGAGGTTCGGCCCGGTGAGGTGGGTGATGAGACGACGTGTGTGCCGCGGGCTCTGGATGGGTTCCGTGCCGTGTATGGGCGGTGGGGTAACCGGGCCGGTCTGGATGATCGCACGGTCGGTGCTGGTGGTGGGCTGGTGTCCGAGCGGGACTGGCCGGGGCTGCTCGAGGTGCTGGACGCGGTGCCGGAGCGTGTCGCGCATCCTGACGGCGTCGCGGCCGAGGATGTTGTCCGAGTGTTGGAGAGCGTTCCTGGTTCGATGGTGGTGGTGCGGATCTCTCCGCCGAACCAGCGTGAGCATGTGTTCCAGTTGTACAGCGAGCCGGGGGTGGATGGGGCGCCGGCGCGGATCCGGGTGTTGGACACGCTGGTCCACGGCGCGTTCGAGCATCGGGTGGCCGCGGACGCGGCCGGGAGTCCGGCCGGGGATCGGTGGTTGCGGTGGCTGTGGATGCCCGGCACCGTGGTGGTCGCGTTGGACGCGCAAGGACGTACGACCACGGTCTCTGACCTGCTGGGTGCCGGCGTCGTGCCGACCCTGCGAGGTCGGGCAGGGCACCCCGATTCGTCTGATGAGGACCATCGGAGTGCTGGCGGGCCGTCGGGCTTCCAGCCGCGCATCCCCGGTGTCGACGCGGACTTCGAGACCCGGCTGGAAGCCGCCCTGCGAAGGTACGTGTACGACGACCTGGCGGATGACGTCGAACGGGTGGAGGCCGAGCATGCCGACCCGGCCATGGCCGAGGGCCGACAGCGCGGATTGGAACATGTCGAGGGCATCGCCCATGCCGCCGGGTGGATCGACGAGGTGTTCGGGCGGCTCGCCACCGCGCCACGGCTGGTCGCCGACCGGCCGGACGCTCCGGGAACCCCGCACGACCCGGACCCGTTCGAATTGGCGCGGCAACAGAGGATGGATGCCGTCCAGCGGCACGCGCACCTGGTGGAGACGCTGCTGTCCTACCGGTCGCACGCTGTCGAGGTGGCGCAGGTCATAGCCGAACACCACGCCCGCATAGAGTTCGATGCCGACCAGCGGCCGGCCAATGACGAGACCCAGGCGATGCTCCGGGCGGTCGAGCGGCTCATCCAGGACGAGAGCCTGGTCGAGCGGGTGCTGGTCACCGAACGCGGTCGGCCGGCCCACACCATCGATGACCACGTGTACGTGCAGTTGATCGTTCCTCATCTGGACACGCGACAAAACCGGATCTGGAACGTACGGGTCAGCGGCACGCTGGTCCACGAACTGTTCCACGCGATGCAGGCCAAGAAGCACGGCGTGGTCTCCTGGCTGACCCGCGTCGTGTGGGCCGGTGTCGAGCGCGCCGTTCTGCATGGAGACCCGGACCTGCGCGCGACGGTCGAGGGGATGGCCCTGACCGCCGGTCCGGCGTTGGAGGAGGACCAGCTCGCGCTCGTCCGCCCCGATGACTATCCCGAGATTCACGAGGTCCACGCCCTCGCGGCGGTGGTGGGTGCCGAGAAATTCATCCTGGCGTACCTTCCCGGCGACATCGCGATGATGACCGGCCCGTTGACGGTGGCGCTGCTCGGCTCTCCGCGGGCACCGCTGACCATCGGCGAACTGGCCGAGGTGGCCGGGCGCTTGGGTCGCCTGTCCTCGCGTCAACGCCTGTGGGTCAACGCGTATCTGGACAGCACGGCTCCGGCCCACGAGGTCACCGACGTGATCAGCCGGCCGGGGGCGGAGGCGCTGTCGGTGTTCCGGGGCTCGATCCGGGCGGTAACCCCGGGCGGTCTCGCGACGCTCGACGAGCTGAATCTGCGGGGCGGGGGCCTGTCGGACGGTGAGCCCGATGCGAACTCCGAGGTGTTCGACCGCGCGTCCGATGCGGACTCGGAGCCGAACGGAGCGCCGGGATGGGTGGGAAGGCTGCGGTTCGGGGACACCGAGTTCGTGCGCCAGCTGTGGTCGTTCGGCCGGCAGGTGCGGGCGCTGCACCCGGGTGGCGTCGGCGGCGCGTTGGCGGAGGCCGCGGAGTTCGTGTCCGGGGTGGTGGGCATGCCGCCCGTCCAGGCGGTGCCGGCAACCGATGGCAAGGGAGGGGAGCTGGCTGTCGGGAGCTGGGCGGTGTCGGTGCGGGTTGGGGTGCCGTGGGCGCAGGCGTGGGAGGACCTGCTGCGTGGGTTGATGAGGGCGGAGGCGCACTGGCGAGTGGCGACCGGTGACGGTACGCCATGGCCGTGGTCGCAGAAGACGTTGGCTTCGGTTCTGAGGCACGTGGCAGGCAGGCCGGAGGTGGTCGGGCAGTGGCCGGTGTGGCGGCAGGACCTGTGGGCGGACGTGTTCGGTCCCGACGCGGCGCGGGCGCTGGACCGGGCGGCCGACGAGGTGGTGCGTCTGGCGGGCGGTGGTTCGCCGGCTGGCGCGTTGCGCGATCTTCTGGAGTCAATCACAGTTCGTGAGTCCCGCAGGAGCGGCGCGGCCACAAAGCAAGCCTACGGATGGCGTAGTGGCCACGGCAGGTTCGTCGAGGTGGACCCGGATACCGGTGTCAGGCGCGGGGAGTACGAGCTGTCGTCGGGACGGTGGGTGCCACGCCGCGGCCTGCTGGGTGGGGTGCCGGGGCCGGGGCAGGCGGCGGTCGCGGTGCTGGCGGGGTTGGCCGGGCTGGTGTCGTCGGCCCCGGCCGCCTCGAATCCGGCCCAGCGGGTGGTGATGGTCGTCCGGGACCGGCATGAGGGCTTGCCGGAGTTGGCCGATCATGGTGCCACAGACGTGATCGTGGGTGGCTTCCAGTTCCGGGTGAACACGACGCATCCGTTGGACAACGACACGAACGATTATGTCGATGGGCTGGATCCCGTGCTGTTGCTCAACGGCGTTCCGGTGAACGGGTCTCACCGTGATGCGCTGTTGCAGGACGTGGCCCAGTTGGACGGCGTAAACCGGCTGGCGATGCTGGGGGGCGCGACTAACGGCGCTTCTGATGAGCTTGCGGGCGGCTATCTACCGTCCGATGCCTGGAACGTGACCTTCTCGCAGCTGTATCCGCCGTTGCGCGACGCGCTGCGGACGTACTCGTTCTCCGGAATCAATCTTTTCCCCGACGCCGGGAGGGACGCGGCCTTCAACTATTCACAACTCGTCGACGCACTGCGGGCCGACTTCGGTCGCTCGTTCCTCATCGCGATGACGCGGCGTGGAGCGCTCGACCCCGATTGGTCGGACAACCTCGCCGGCGTCATGGACAAGGTCGACTGGCACATCCTCTACGGCACGGGCACCGTGCGGAACGGCTGGCAGAACCTCATCGGCCAGACCGGACTGGACCCGGACCGGGTCATCGTCCTGGTGCGCACGGCGGAGTACGTCGAGGGTCCGGCCGCGTTGACGGCGGACACGGAGGAGAGCATCAGCAGCCGGGTCGGCGGCCTGGCCCAGGCGGTTCCAGACATTCTGGGGGTCGCCGGCTGGGAGTTCGGCCATGCCGAGCCGGGGGACGCGCCGTGGGTCTGGACGGAGCGGGCAGCGCGAGCGATGCGTGAGGGCGACTACGTGCCCGGGGAGCGCGCTCGCCAGCAGCTCAACCTGGGCATCGGCGCGGGTGTCGGCGCGGGCATCGGCACCATGGTGGTGCTGGCATCGATAGGCGGCACTGCTTACGTACTTGTCACCCGGCGTCGGCGCCGGGTGGCTCACGATCGGGCGGTTCTGGCGGGTCTGGCTAATCGGGCGGCTGCTCAGCCTGAGGCCGACAAGCGCCGTGCGTGGGCTCCGCAGCCCGGTGATGTGGAGTTGGTGGCGCTGGCGAGCAGGAGCGTCGGGCCGGGCACGGCGCTGGAGGTTCTGCAGCACACGATCGACGGTCTCGAGCGGGCCGCGCAGGCGATGTCGTCCGCGGGGGACTCTGAGGAGCTCTGGTCGGCGCGGCGGGCCCGGCTGCTTCCGGGCGGGCCGATGGCGACGATATCTCGCACGTATCTGACTGGTGGCGCGTCGGGGCTGCGGGCGCAGTTGGCCCGCACGCGGCGGGACCTGGCCAACTTCCTCAAGCTGCGTGGGGCGGTCACGGCAGGGGTGTTCGGGGTCCAGCAGTGGGCCTTGCTGAAGGCATATCTGGAGGGGGAGGCGGACCGGCATGCCGCGCGGGCGGCGGCGACGCAGCGGCTGCGCACCTTCCCGCGTCTGGCCGACGCCACCGACCGGCAGGTCGGCGCGGTGCTCGACAGCGCGGTCGAGCACCTCGTCCACGGGATGGATCTCGTCACGAACTTGAATCTCGACACCATCGTCACGCTCGAGCTGGACCGGCCGTTGTGGCTGCCTGACGAGGCAGGCCAGGCATCCGGGTTCAGGACCACCGTGCGGGAGCTGCTGCAGGGCCACCAGCCGGGCGGCACCTTCCCAGCGGGGCAGACCCACGTGTCGATGACCGTGTGGGAGTTCATGAAGGCCGTCCCGCAGGTCGCCCTGCTCAACACGTGGACCACGCAGACCAGGTCCGCAATGGTGGCAGGGCAGCTGTACCAGAACTGGCGTGGAGGCAAAGAGTCCGGGTTCGGCTACTGGCCGGCGCTGCTGCCGAAGGGAGGTGACGCGGCATCGCTGGAGACGGGTCACCTGTTCCGTCCGGAGGAGCCGTGGAGCCTGCCTCTGTACATGAGCCCGATCTCGGTGTTCCGGCCGAGCGGAACAGACTCCTTCTACGGGCGAGCGGTGTTCCATTGGAAGACGGCCCAGCTCCTGAACGCCGTCACGTTCCGGGAGGATTCATCTGGTCGCGTCCTGCCGGTGCGATGGTTGAACAACCTGTACTGGCTGGTGGCTCGCGGCGGGAAGTCGGTCGTCGACCTGATGGTGGGCGAGGCGACCGGCTTCGACCTCGCGCCGGGCCAGATCAGCGCCCTGCAGGCCGAACCCGACATCCCAGGCGCGGAGATCATCGAGGCGTTGCTGAACCGGCCGGCCCGGTGGAAGGACCTCGAGCGGGTGGTGCTGAGCTGGTCGGCCGACGAGGCGGACGGCCTGGCGCAGGCGTCGCGGCAGCGGGACGAGTTGGAGGCGTTTGCCGTCAAGCACGGGTTCGACTTCGAGGTGGTGTTGCACCGCGACGGTGACCCACCGTTGGACCTGTTCCGGTATCCACGGGCATTCGTGACGGTGCCGGGAAGCGCGGGCGCTCCGGTCACGCCCGTGGGTCTGCTCCGCGGCGGTGTCACGATGCCCACATCGGGGAACACCGCGGACGGGGTGTCTGCTTCATTGCAGACCCCGCCGGAGGGGACGGGGCCGTCGGATGCCGTGCTGGAGGTGTCGGTCCCGCCCGGGGTCGGCTCGGTCGACGCCGACGGCCGGCTGGCCCTGCCTAGGCGGGACTGGTCGAAGGTGGTGGTGCGGGGCCTGGTGCAACCGAACGGGCTGGACGAGTCGGTGGCGGGCTGGCTGTCGGACTTCGACGGGGAGAGCCTGCCCCGCGCGGACACGTCGTTCGGGCCGCCCGCTCCGGGTGGTTGGCGGTTCGGTGTCGCCGCTGCGGTGGCGGGCCGGTCGTGGTGCTTCCCGGTCTACAACCGCGACGGCGCCGTCAACGTCGTGCTGACCGCGAAGCTGTACCGGCTGTTCGGGATCGCCTCAGCCGAGGCGGTCCTCGTGCGCGGGTCCGAGGGCGACCACTATGCGTGCCAGGTGGCGGTCGAGCTGATCCCGGGAGCGATCCCGCTGGACGCCGACCAGTTCCGTCCGGGACGGATGGCCGGTCGGGCCACGGCCCTGAGCGAGGGGCTGGTCAACGGTGTGGCGGCCGACCTGCTGCTGCAGAGTGGGGTCGTCACCGGGCTTGTCATGGGTGGCGCCGCGGGAGCGGTCCGGGCGCCGACGAGCTTCAAGAAGCCGTTGCTGGCGCTCGGACGCCGGCCGGTGGCATCCGGCGAGGCCGAGGATGCCTCGGTGGACCCGGCCTGGGCCGCCGTCGTGGCGGGGATGACGCCGGTGCAGTGGTTCGCGGCGACCCAGCGAGTGTGGGCGGTGCCGGACGCGGCAATCCGGGACCTGGTGCGGGCGGAGATCGGCCTGCCGCGACACGCGCAGGTGTTGGCGGACAAGCTGGTGGAGCGGAAGCGTTGGCTGCCGTTGCCACGGGTGCCGCTCGCTCAGCTGCGTGACGCGGGGCTGGCGTCAACGCCGCAGGTGGCCGGGCTTGAGGCGGCAATTACGCCGATGGGCTGGCATCTGAGCGTGGACGGCAGCGTGCCGCCCGACATCGCGCACGCCGCGCCCACGGCGGCGGGTGACTTCCGGGTGACGGTGGACCCGGTCGAGGTGGCGGGCGGCCGGATCACCGAGGAGCAGATCGCGGCGGCGTTCGCCGGGCTGGCGCCCGGGATAGCCCAGTTCACCAGTTTGGATCTGCGCCCATCCACGGGCGGCGGCCTGACCAAGCACGACATGGCCTGGTGGGCGGCGCAGGTGAGCCAGTGGGCCGAGGCGCGGGGCGAGCCGGTCGGATCGTACCACGCGAACGCGACGGCCGCGGTGACCGCGCCTCGGGCGTCCTTCGACGTGCTGCCCACCGAGTTCGAGGCGTTCCCGGTCGGGGCACACGGCGACCTGGAGATGCCGACACACCCCGAACTCGCCGTGGAGTTCCGTTTTTCCTTGCCCGGCCGGCCCTTCGCGTACCTGACCCCGGCCGGCGCGGCGCCGAGCCTGGAGCGTCACGGGTACGAGGACGGCGGCCGCCTGTTGCCCGGCACTGGAGGGTGGGCCGCCAAGCAACTCGACGGCGGGCTGCTGGTCTACCAACCGCCGCTGCCGTACTCGCCACCGGTCACGTCGACGGAACTTTTCGGTGTCACGCTGGCCGGAGACGGGTCGGCCACCACGGGCCCGTCCCGCGGTGTGCCACGGATCTTCGTGGTGACGGAGACTCCTGCTCGCGTGGTGGACCTGGGCGGCTGGACGAAGGTCGATTCGACGCACGATGGCAGCTACCGGTCACCCGAAGGTGAGCGGTACTCCGTCAAGGCCGCGAGGTCACCGGAGGACGCCGCCAACGCGCAGCTGACGTCCTGGCTGTACAACCTCGCCGGCGTCAACGCGACAACCGTCGGCGTGGGATCGGGAGCGCCGGATCTCTCCAGTGACGTGCAGACGTACACGCGGTCCATCCAGGACGCGACACCAACGTGGACGGTCCGTGACCGGGTCGCGTCACCGCCTGATGTCGCCGCCGCGCAGACGCGGGTCTCGGACCCGCTCGGTACCCCGGGCTTGCTGAAGGTGAAGCCGGAGGCGCAGCGCGGACGCTCTGGCGACGGGTTCATCCGCGGCGACGAGACGGGCCCGTGGGGCCGGTACGGTGCGGCCGGAGTCATGCTTCGCCACGTCGAGGCCGATGGCGTGGAGCGGTTCCTGCTGGTTCAGCGCGGGCCGGGGATCGCGCAACCCGGTTTGTGGCAGCTCCCCGGTGGTGCCAGGGACGAGCATGAGTCGGTCTACGAGGCCGCCGCGCGTGAGACGATCGAAGAGGTCGGGTTCGGCGACCTCGACACGGCCATGGTGCACGGCATGCACACGTTCGTGGCCGCGGACGCGATGCTGCCGGGTCCTCCGCCTGGGGTGCCGTGGTCGTACGTCTCAGTCGCGGCGACGGTGCCGACGCGGCTCCGCCCGCAACGCCTGGCGGCGGGGGAGGTCGGGGACGCGCGGTGGATGACCCGGGTCGAGATCGACGAGCTCGACCGGCAAGGCAAACTGGTGCCGCCGCTGGCCGGTGGAAAGATCCACCAGAACATCACGAGTCTGTTCCCCGCGGTGGCCACCCAGCTCGGTGGTGCCCACCAGAAGGTGAAGGCCAGCTTCGCCGTCCACGCGTGGTTGGCCCGCCGCGGCTGGGAAATCGTCGGCGACGAGAACGGCGACCCGTTGCTGGTCGACGTGGGTGGCGCGTTGTGGTCGCGGGATTACAGCGGGTCGCATGGCGCGGACTTCGGCGACACCGTGCCCGAACTCGACTCGATGCGGGACGAACCCGGGTCGCTCTTCGCCGGCATGAACGATGCCGAGGTTGCCGAGTCGGCCGCGTTGTTGGTGCCCATCTCCCCTGCCTTGATCGAGGAGCTGGCCGCGGCTGCCGGGGTGGACGCCTCGGTGGCACAGCGGTTGATCCGACGCCGTGCGTACATCCTCGACCGGTACGGCCCGGCGGGTGTGGAGATGACGGGCCCGGTGCCGCAGGGGCGGGATGCGCTGCCGAATGCGCTGCGGGTTTGGCTGGATCAGGTCACGGACGGGCTGCCGAACGAACCGCTTGTCTTCGTCGATGGCGAGCTCGCGCCGGGGGCGTCGAACCGGCTGGCCGACGGTCGGGTCAGCGCGCCGGTCGAGTTGCCGGCGGCTGGGGGTGTGACTGTCGGGGGCTGGTTGGTCGGTCCGGTGCGGCCTACCGACGGCACGGTACTGGTGCTGGTGTCGGCACAGCGGTATGGGGAGCTGCGCGCTGAGGGACTGCCGACCGGCGTCGACGGGACGTTGCGGGTGGTGGTCGGCAGCACCGATTCCGGCGACCGGATCGTGGTCGACGGCACCACAGCCATGGTCCCGGAGCAGTTCGCGGCGCTGCTGTCGGCGGCGCAGACCGGCTACCAGCCGGGACAGCCCGTGGAGCTGATCGTCGATGTGGCCCGGCTCGACGACACGGTGCTCGCCGAGCTGGAACAGGCACTGTCCGCACCGGTCACCCAGCGAGCCCTGGCCGCGCTAGGGAAGTCGCGTGCCGCCGGTCCGGCATCGGGTGCCGCCGTGCCGGATTTGTTCACCGGGCACAGCCCGGACCGGGCCGTCACCCCGGCCGACGATCTCGCGATGTTTGCCGGCCTGAATCTGCGGGGCGGGGGCCTGTCGGACGGCGAGTCCGTCGCGGGCTCTGACGTGTTTGACGGCACGTCCGGGGTGCACTCGGATCCCGGTCCGTCGGTCCGGTCGGGGGGGCCGGTGCAGGCGCAGCCGTCGCAGGGGGCATGGCCGCCGCCGTACACGGTGGGGGTTTTTGCCGATGGCTCTTACGCGGTGGCCAAGCCGGCGCCGGCCGGCACGGACGGTCGGCCCGGGTTCACCGGGTTCCTCATCTACGGCCCGGATGGCACGCCGCGTGGTAGCTACGAGGCGCACACCTACGAGGAGGGCGACCACGTCGCGACGTCCCGCCTGCTCAACCACTCGGACGTCCCGGGCGCCCTGGACCTGGCCACGTTCTTCGCGACCCAGCACAGCGACAAGCCGTACTTCCGGTCGGTGAGGGTGATCAACGAGAAGGTGCAGCAGATCCGCGCCAGGGACTACCGGATGACGCTGCTGCCGTCGTCGCAGGCGGGGTCGCGCGACTACCAGGCACCGCGGGAGGTGGTCAACCGGATCGCCCGGCAGCGGTTGGCGGAGCAGGGGTGGACGCTGGCGCCCGACGGCGGCACCGCGGCGACGCCGCCGTTCGGCCCGCCTCGGGACGCCGACGGGCGGCTGCAGGCGCCGGGGGCCGCCGGGGACGTCCTGCCGCCCGCCGACGTGCGGTACTTCTACCGGCTGGCCAAGAGTGTCGGCTGGACCTCGAAGACCGATGCGCTGGGACGGGCGTTGCACCGGGTACAGAAGGTGGGCGGCCTGCGCACGGAGGCGGACAAGGCTCGCGAGTTCGTGCAGCACGTGGTCGACACCGGCAGGGAGGTCCGCCGCGACCTGGTGCTGGACGGCTACGGTGTGTACCGCGCCACGGTGAACGGGCAGGTCGTCACGGTGCGGGCCCGGGTGGAGCCGGACGCGGCCGGTAAGGACCGGGTCGTGGCGGCGCGGCGGCCGATGCCGCTGGACCGGACGCTGGAGCGGTTCCGCGGTGACGAGATCCTGGCCGACCTGGACCGGTTCGGGTGGCCGGTGCGGGTCAGCCACGACAGTCGGATCGAGCGCCTCGACTGGACCGCCAACCGGACTGCCCTGAGCATGCCCCCGCAGGTCCACATCGACCCCTTCGACGGCAGGTCCTGGCCTGTGCTGCAGGAGGCCCACGACGCGCTGGTCGGCATCACCCTCACGGAGGACGTCCGCCTGTTCCGCTTGGCCGATCCGCAGCTACACGATCAGATCCGCTGGCGGGTACACATGGCCTACTCACGGTTGATCGGACAGGACGGTCTCGACAGCAAGTGGGACGCCCTTGAGGACTTCACCAGGTTCATCGTCGACTGGATCGGCTCCCCGCCGCTGCGCAGGCTGGCACGGATCACGCCCCCGGCCGAGGCAGAGGGGGTGTTCGAACCGCCGGAGTGGGCCATGGGGCTGCAGATCCGCCAGCCGCTCGACCGCATCATGCTGAATCTCGTCCACGAGGTGCTACACGTCGAGCAGGCCACCGTGCTCTCCTGGCGGCTGGCGGGCCGGGACGGCGACGAGGCATACGCCCGGATCACCGACGACGCCGACGTTCGGACCGAGCTCAGGACGCGGCGACCGGACGACGATCCCAGGTATCCGGCCGCCGAGCGGCAGCTGGTCGCCTGGACGGACGATGGTCAGGCGAATCGGATCGTATACCCGCTGGACAACCTGTTGGCCAACGCGACCTCACGGCTTGACCAGGGACGCCGGCTCAGGTACAGCCCGCGGATGCTGCGAAGAGCCGAGCGGGGCGTGGATCACCTGCGAATGGCTTCTGCCGAGGTGCGGGCCGCCTACTTCGCCGAACCGTTCGAGGCGCAGGCGTTCCAGTTGGAGCTGGCGTTCGCCGCCGGTGGGTCGGTGCGTGACTGGCACCTTGAGGGGGACGAGCTGGCATCCGCGCTCGAGCAGTACGGCGCGGTGAGCCTCGGTCCGGCGGGTTTCTTCCTGCCGATGACGCCCTCGGCGCAGCCGCCGCCGCGGCTGGCCCACCCGTGGCGTCCGCTGGTGGTCGTCGAGGCGAGGGACGCGGTGCACGCCCGGCAGCGTCTGGGCGAGCTGCGGAACGGGCTCCCGGTGTCCGCCCTCGTGGAGCTGGTGCCCACCAAGCGGCTGTCCGCGGTGGACGCCGTGGCCCTCGCGAAGGTGCTGGGCGACAACCACGAGCTGGCGATCGGCACGGACCTGGTGGACTTCTCCGGTGCGCTTGCGGACCATTTCGTCGCGCGCAGCCGGGCACATCAGACGACGATGGAACCGTTCGCCGGGTACCACACCGTGCACACCGCACCGCAGCGGCCCGACTTCATGCTCGAAAAGATGTTCGAGGCGACGATGCTCGGCGGCGGCCGGTACGAGCTGCTGCCCGGCTGGCACGCGGTCGTGGCCGGCGACCGGGTGTGGATCGGGCCGGCGGACACGTCACCACGGATCGGTGACGGCGACCCCCGGGTGGTCATCGGCGGCCCGGACCGGGACACGCCGTGGACTGTCTGGCAGTACGGCATGTGGGTTGCCCGGGCATTGGCCAGCCACGCCGGGGTGGTAGCCGATGCGCAGTTCGTCCGGGTGCACCGCCCGGCGCCTCCGGTGTTGCCGCGGCCGTGGCCGTCGATGGAGTCGGTGCACGCGGTGACCGAGGACGACCGGCGGCTGCTCGACCTAGCGTTCGGGGAGCACTGGCGAGACGAGTTGCCCAGGGTTTTCGCAGGGCCCTTCGCCATGTACTACCTCATGGACGCGTTGCTGGACAAGGCCGGCGCCGATCCGGCGGAGCGCGACCCGGTCACGCTCGTAGCCGAGCTGGACCGTTATCTGGACGACGCTGGCGACCAGTTGCGCTCGATGTCCCGGGAGGAAGTGCCGGCAGACCCGCAGGCCGCCCGGCGGGAGCTGCTGTTGCAGCGAATGAGGAGGCTCGACGGATCGATATTCTCCCGGTCGACCTTTCTCGCCTCCACCTCGCCTGACCCGCCGCCCGCGGACACCGTCCCAACCGGATCAAGTTTGATTCCGGCGGTCCCCGCGGACGACCCTTTCGAGATGTTGGGCGACCTGCACCTGCGGGGCGGGAACCTGTCGGGCAGCGAGTCCGATGCGGACTCCGAGGTGTCCGCCAGCGAGTCCGTTGCGGACTCTGAAGCGGTCGACGGCGGTCCCCTTGTGCACGGCAACCACGCAGCAATGGTGGACGGGCCGGCATGGGCGACCGATCCGGCCGCCATCCGGCTGTTGTCCCACTACGGCGACGTCATGGCGGCAATGGAAAACCTGCAACTGACGGAGCGCCAACTGTCATCCATGGTTGGCGACTTGTGGTCGTTGGCTGATGGTGGTTTCCTGGCCGATCGGGTTTCCGAGGTGCTCGACAACGTGGAGATCGGGCACGGCATCGAGCTGGTGGAGCAGGCGTTGGGCACGGTCGCCGGCGTGGACGTGCCCGAGCTGGCGGCGCTGCTCAACGACGCGTTGATCGCGGCGGCGCTGGTGCCGACCCGGGAGGCATGGACGCGGGACGGCAGGGTCGCACGACGCGCGGTCGCGCCGATGAGTGCGGCCCGCCTGAGCGTGTTGCTGGACCACGTCGCGGCTGTCCTGGCCGACGGTGGGGATCCGCTGGCGGCACCTGAGCTGGCCGCCATCGGTTACGACCGTGGCGAACCACTGACGATGCGGTGGGCGCGGCTGGGCCTGTTGAACCTCGCCCCGGCCGTCGCGGCGGAGATGATCGAGCCGGGGTCGCTCTTTTCGGCGTTCCTGCACAGCCCGTTGCTGGCCGAGGCGCTGTTCGCGGCGGCCGGCTCGTCGCCGGTCACCTACTTCGGCAGGGTGCCCGAGGTGCCGTTGCCGTTGCCGGTGCTGACGAGCCTGCCCACGGTGGCGGGCCTGATGACCGTCGCCCGGGGCCTGGCCCGCCGAGCCGAGGCTGATCTCGACGAGCTCGGGCCGATGATCCGGGCCAACATCGAGCCGTGGGGGCGGTCACGACTGGCCGCTGTCAAGGCCACGCTAGACAGGATCGAGGCCGAGGCCCGCGACCTGATCGGGAGCGGCGCTGACGCCGACGTGGTCAGGACGTTGCGGTCCATGAGCGCGACGGCGACCCGAGCACTGTACGACGTTTCCTCACTCGTCGCGTTGCGCCGCGGCGATCCGGCCCCGGCCGACGAGAATGCCGTGGAACCGGCGAGTCGTTGGTGGTTGGCGGCCCGTCGCCCGGCCCCGGACTCATCGGTTTTCGGCGCCGCGATCAGCGAGCTACTGGCCGTGCCGGTGCTGAGCGCGGCGGCGGACCTGCGTCCGTGGTTGGTCCACGAGCTCGGCCTGAGCTGGCTGTGGGAGGCGGTGGCGTACCAGGGCGGCGCGCTGCTGTTCGGTCCGGGCGCCGCGATGCTGGCGGTGCACGCCGGCAGCGATCAGGGCCGCCGATGGTTTCTGCTCACCGGGCCCAGCCAGGCGGCAGGCACTCAGGTGGAGCTGTCAGACATCGGCCACTACCTGAGCCGTCACGAATTCACTCACGCCGACTTCTGGGCGCACGGGTCGCGGGCGGTCCGGCCGGCCCCCCGTGCCGCGCTGCGCAATCTGGCACTGCGGTACCGGCGTGGTGATCCGGATGTCCTGCTGCCGGTCGGCGACGTGCGGGTGCTGGTGCTGCGTCTGGTCGGAGCCGGGTCCACCACGTCGGAGCAGCTGGCCGCGATCGTGCTCCTCGGCGCCGTGGACGACCCGACGCTGATCGCGATGGTCAGCGACGACGAGGTCATGACAGCACTGGGCGAATTGGTCGACCACGACGTGATACGGCAGTTCCTGGCGCTGGCGGAGCGTCGCTTCGTGGCCGGCGCCGGGGCCGTCACGGCGCGCGACCTGCGCCCGCGCGGCATCGCTCCGGCGGGCGCCGCGGACCTGCGTGCGCTGACCGAGAACCTGGCGGCAGGTGCGATCGACGCTGTTGTCGCGGAGGTACGGCCGCTGTCGCCGCGCGAGCGGGCGGTCGCCGTGCGCTGGCTGGAGTCGCTGCGCGATCGCGCAGCCGAACCGGACCAAGAGCGTATCGACGTCGGTGGTGGCCTGTCCGTCGCGGTCGAAGTTGTGGACCGGGTCGTCGACGAGCTGTACCGCGACCTGGATCCGGGCGCGACCGCGGCCGTGCTCCGCGAGATCACGATCACGCCCGCGGCTTTCCAGGGCCCCTGGGTCGCCACGGTGCTCGGTCTGACGCCCGCACCGGCTACGGCGACCGCCGCGCCGTCGAGCGAATCCGTCTCCGCGGGTTTCGTCGACCGGCTGCCCGGTGAGGCAGAGGGTTTCGAGTCCAAGTACGAGCGGACTCTGTTGGCGTATCTGCAGGGAGAGTGGAATTCGCAATTCGGCGAAGTCGAACGACAGCACCTCGATCCCGTCAACGCCGACGAGCTCCAGCGCATGTTGGAGCACTACGAAGCCATTACACGGCTCGCCGCGCGATACATCGACCGAGTATTCGGTCGGCTCGCCACAGCGCCACAACTGACAGCCGACCGGCCGGGGCGGCCCGGCGATCTGCACGACGGCTGGTTCGCGGCGTTGGACAGGCAGAGGGCGGCGACCGAGTCGGAGCGCTGGGACGAAGTCGTGCAGGCGCTGCGGGGCTACGGGGCCACCAAGGCTGTGGTCGACCTGCTTCGCGCCCACCGCGCGACGCCGCGCTTCAACCAGCCGGCCAACGTCGAGGCCGAAACGATGGAGCGCGTGATCGCCCGTCTCGCCCAGCAGCCGGACGTTTCTGCCATGGTCCTGGGCATTGAGCGCGGCTGGCCGGCCCTGACCCGCGGACGGGACGTCCACGTCCGCGTACTGGTCCCCGATGCCGGCGGCCGCGTCAACCAGATTGAGCGATGGGCCGTCGCGTTCACCCAGGTCCACGAGCTGTTCCACGTCATGGAGCACCCGCGCCACGAGGGTTTCCGGCTAAGGCTGCCGGAGGCGTCGCTGGCCAATCGGGTGCTGGCCGAGGGCCTGCCAACCTGGCTGAGCCGGATCATCTACGCCGGCCTCGAGGCCGACTTCCTCAGTGGCGATCCTGAAACGCGGGCGATCGTCGAGGGCGACTATGCGAGCCTGCCGCAACTGGCCGCCGACGACCTGCGTCACATCCGGCCGCGGGACTACAGGGAGGTCCACGAGGTTCGCCGGCTGGCGGCGGTGGTCGGCGAGGAGAAGAACCTGTTCGCGGCCTTCCTGCTCGGTGACATGGAGAAGATGCTCGACCCCTTGACGTTGGCAATTCTGGGCTCGCCCCGGGCACCGCTGTCGGCGGCGAGCGCATCCGCCGTGGTCGGCCGGCTCGCCGCTCTCCCCGCCCAGCAGCGCAGGCGCACGCTGGTGAGTGCCTACCTCGCGCCGGACACGCCGGCTGACCAGATTGACAAGCTGCTCCGCCAGCCGGGGGCGGAGTCGCTGTCGGTCTTCACCTCCTCCGAGCCGGCTGCCCCGGCGCTACCCCTGGTCGAGGGGCCGGCATTACCGGACCCGGGTCGCGCCACGCAGGCAGGGCAGGAACCGGACCCGACGTCGGCGTGGCCCAGTCCGCCCGATCTGGATGCCTCCGCTGCGCCTCAGTCCGTGGCGGTCGATGGGCGCCCGTCCGGGCCGGATGCGGAAACCTCGGCGAGCGGCGCGGGCGGTGCGCGGCAGAGCGCGGCGCCCGTCAGCCTGGCCGGGATCGCGCGGATGGCGCTAAGCGCGTTGGCGATCTTCGGGGGCGGTTCGTGGATGCAGTCGGCCGGCGTCAGCGGGTCGGCGGCGCCGAGCGGCGTGGTGCCGGGTGGTCCGGCCCAGCCCGGCGCGGGCGTGTCGCCCGGCGGGTTCGCGGGCCGGGTGGTGATGTACCACCAGACGGTGTTCGAAGGCGACCGGTACGTGTCCCCGCTCGGCCTGGTGGAGCACGGCACCGGGCTCACTGACCTGATCGTCGCCGCCGTGCACTTCAACGATTCCGCCGCCGGCCAGCCACGTCCCCGTTCCCGGGAGGCGACCACCGACACGGTGCTGCTCAACGACGACCCGGCCGGAGCGCCGCGCCTGCGGCGGCTGTGGGACGACATGGCGGCCATGCAGCGCCAGGGTACGCGCGTGTTGCTGATGATCGGCGGCACCGGCGGCGGTTTCCGGCAGTTCAAGGACGAGTTCGACATCCACTACCCGAACCTGCGGCGGCTGCTGGAACAGCGCCGCTTCGACGGCGTGGACCTCAACATCGAGGAGAACGTCGGCACCGGGTTCATCTCGCAGCTGATCACCAGAATCAGGGCAGATTTCGGGCCGGAATTCGACATCGTGCTCTCCCCGCACGTCCCCGAGTTGCTGGTCGACGTCTCGCATACCGGTGTTTCCTACGGCGAGCTGTGGGACCGGCACGGGGACGACATCGCGTATCTCAATGTGCAGTTCTATAACACCGACCTCACCCTGGACCGCCTGATCAGCTACCCCCTGGTCGTGGACGGCCTGCAGCGGGGACAGGAGCGGTTCCCGGCGCAGAAGGTGGTGGCCGGGGTTATGGCCCACCCGGAGGACGGGTCGGCGGGCTACCTGGATCCGCAGCGACTGCGGGATGCGGTAGCGGCCGCGATGGCGATGTACCCGTCGATGGGTGGCGTGTTCGGGTGGGAGTACTACCGGGCGCTGCCGGGCGGCCGGGATGCTCCTTGGGAGTGGGCCAGGGCGGCGTCGGCGATGCGGGCCGAGCCCGGCCTGACCGTGCGTATCCAGGTGAGCAACCAGGGCTGGTTCCTCGCGTCCACGAAGGTGTACCTGGGCGACCGTCAGGTCGGCCAGAGCGGTCTGCTCGGTCCCGGGCGGTCGCAGTCCGTAGCGATCACGCTCGGTCCTGAGCACGGTGCGGCCCTGCGCGAGGGCGTGGAGCTGAACCCTCCGTACCCGGCCGGCCGGCTGCGGGTGCGGGGCCGTGACCTGTTCGGCAGGGAGGCCGAGCAGAGCATCGCGCTGCAATGGCCGGGCCAGTCAGACGAGTTCGAGTTCCACGGGACGGTGTTCGGCGGATTCGAGTTCGTCCGCCTCGACGGCGCCGACGCGGGCGGACGACCGGGACAGGCGCCGTCGTCGCGGTCGAATTTCGTGGCGTTCCCGGTGATCTCGTTCACCGTCGGCGCGATCGCCCTGGGCGCCGCCTACCACGCGGCCACCCTTTGGGGTACCCGTCAGCGGTCAGCCGACCGTGACGCGGACGGATACGACTACGTGACGTTTCCCCACGGCGTGGCCGTATCTGCCCGTATGGCGGACCGGGCGCCCGCGGACATGATGAGCGACCCCGGCTACAGCACGTTCCTGCTCGATCGGCGCGGCGACGATTCGGTGCTGTACCGATACGGCCGGCCGGTCCAGGCCGACCCGGAGTCGCTTGCGGCGTTCATCCGTCGGCACCTTCACCCGGGCATGACGGGGACAACCCTGCGGATCCTCACGCCCGGCGAGGTCAGCGAGTCGCAGCGGCGGCTGCTCACAGCGACGATGGAGATCCTCGCCCAGCAGCCGACGCGCGACGAGGTGAGATCCGGTCCTTCCCCGGACGGGCTCGATCCGGTGGTGGTGGTGAACGGGATCGTCCGGCAGGTGGACGCGTGGTCGCGGCGGGATGACCTGGCGGCCGAGCAGTTCTGTGTGGTCGCGATGGCCGCCGCCCGGGAGGTCATCGCCCCCGACGGGCTGCGCGGCGGCCGGATTCGCGAGGACGGGGACGCCAGCGACGTGGTGTGGCGCGGCTGGGGCAGGCCCGGCACGTGGCCACTGGTGAACGACTTCGCGGACATCCATCGGCTGGTCGAGCAGCAGCCGGGCAGTTTCGGGTTCGTGGTGCAGGCGTGGCCGGGCAGGATCGGGCACGCCTACGTGGTGATGCATCACGACGGCGCGGCGCGCTGGATCGATCCGCGGCATCCGGGTGCGGGCGGCGTGCGCCTCCTGCCGCCCGGCACCTGGCCGGGGGGTGCGCTGGTCGACCTCGCGGTGCACGACGGCCAGGGCCCGGCGACCGGGGCGCGGCAGTTCGATCTGCGGGTCCGCCTCTACGACAGCGCCGGGGCGCCGCTGCCGATCCCCGCGTCGGTGACCGCCTCGCTTCCGTCGCGCGACCTCGAAGCACTCCTCGACCGCGGGTTGCACTACGCGGGCACCGGCAACGAGGACGAGCAACGCGACTTCGTCGTGTATTCGGGCACACCGCAAGGCCGGGCGTCATCTGGCGAATTCCGCCCAGATGAGGTGGCGCGTCACGCGGATGGGCTGTTCCGGCTCGAGTACGAGATGGTCCAGTTCTTCGCCGGGCCGGGCAGGCAGCTCTACCGGACCTCTGCCGCCGCGAAGCGGGCGGGGGGCGATGGCTCGCAGGTGGAAAAGCACATCGTGGAGCGGGTCAGCGGGGTCGCTCGCACCCACATGCACGAGGTGACCCGGCCCGAGCCGAGGCTGATCTATGACGCCTACGCGGAGATGACCCGCCGCACTGCCGCGATCGGCCCGGGCGACATGAAGCCGATGCCCGTGCTGTTCGACGGCCTCCGCCTGAACTTCTCCGAGATGGGGGACAAGCTTCTGCTGGCGCGGGGTCCGGAAGGCCCGCTGCTGGGCTCCCATTTCCAGTGGAGCTCCGGCGTGGTGCGCGGCGGCCTGCGCCGTCTGCTGGGCTACCTGGCACCGCGGGTGTGGCGTGACGAGTCACGAGGCTATCTGATCAAGGCGAGTCTCGACGAGAGCCTCCTCGCGGGCGACAGCATCGCCACGGGCTATGGGCCGTGGAGCCGGAGTCGCGACACCCAGCCCGATGCGGGCGGGCCGGACGTGGACGCGGCCGTCGCGGCCGAAATGATCAGCGGGTACACCGCCTGGCTGATGCACCACGCCTTCGCGCTGCCGTACGCGTTGGCAAAAAAATATAGTGCGGTTCCCAAGCAAAACGTGGCCTTTGTCGCCCGCTATCCCTTCCAAGCCATGCTCAACAACTACCCGAAGTCGGTTCGCGTGTTCCTGGCCGAGCACGCCGACGCGATCTGGGAACGGTTCAAGCAGTGGACCAACCACAGGCTCGGCACCCTCGTCAGCGACTCCGGCGGCCGATTTGAGCTGACCGACGACACCACCGCCCTCACTAGGGACGGGTCCCCGGTCCGGGTGTGGGACTTCTTCATGAGCGGACTCCGGCAGGACGTACCGCCCATGGACCACACGATCTTCTTCGGGGAGATCACCAACGTGCCGCCGGACATCGCGGGTGGGCTGCTGCTGGAGGAGCACCTGGTCGGCGAGGCGCGGGGCGTCGGCCTGGAGTTCATGTCCGAGACGGGCGGCTGGAAGTTCCACCAGGGCCTGGCCAAGGTCAGCGCCGAGGAGTACGAGCGGGTGCTCATCGTCGCTCCCGAGCAGCGGCATGCCGACAGCCGGGCCTGGTCCGAGCGGGCCGAAACACCGGCTGGTGTCGTCGCGTACCTCCAGGGCACCGCCGGTGCGCGGCCGGCGCACGTCGACGAGCTGCACGAGGTGGCGCTGGCGCAGGGCCGGCCGGTGGTCGTCATCGCGGCCGATCCGCAGCCGACGCCCGGTGACGTGGTCGTGCGGCACGGCATCGACGACGCGGCCGTGGACCGCCTCGACACGCTGCTGCGGGACATCCCCGGCCTGGCCCGCAGCGCGTTGTTCGTCGTCGCCGGCTACCACCCGCGAATGCACGAGCTGCGCCGGCAGTACCGGCTGTCGATGCTCTACCCGCTGACCGCGGCGGACACCGAGCGCCCGGGTGCTCCGCTGGTGGTCGCCCATGCCGACGGCCGAGGACCCTTCGTCGCCGCGATCGGCATGCGGTTGGTCACCTTCGACAACGAGGTCGACGACTCGCTGGGCCCGGTGCTGGACGGACGTCTGCTGACCACGGCGCTGCGGCGGATCGACGCCGTCGCCGAGACGGCCCTGGCGCAGGGGCCCGAGTCCGCCTACGGGCCCGGTCCGGGGCTTTCCGCCGACTACACCGCGCCCGACGGCACGCGGTACCGCTGGCAGCCCGGGGAGGGGCGTGTGCTGCTGCCCGGCTCGACGCAGGGCACGCCGGCCGGCGGCGGGATCCCTGGCGACGTGGCCCGCTCGGTGCGGCTGCTTGAGGAGGCGGTCGACGGCTACCGGACGGCGTTGGGCGATGGGCATCCGGCGACCCAGCTGGCGCGGCGCAACCTCGATGCCGTGGCCGGGACGGCAGCCGCCGATCCGGGGCAGCCGACCCCGGCCGGCCTGCCGCGAGTGATCGTCGACGACCACGTGGACCTGCTGGCAGCAGCGAGCCGGGAGGAGCTGCCCTCGTGGCACTGGCGCCTGCGGCTGTCCGACGGCGCGATCGCCGGGCAGATTCTGGCGGTCGCGGCCCGCCTGGCAGGCCACGGATCGGTCGTGGAGTTAGTGCGGGAGCTGGCGCATCAAACCGCGCCGCTGCTGGGCGTGCGGGAGCCGGTGGTGCTGACGCTGCCGGTCGCGCCGACCGCGGACGAGCAGGCGCTGTGGCCGGAGGAGTCGGGCCGGGTCGACCCGTTGACGTGGTCGCTGCGCGTGCACCCGGGGCTGTCCGAAGCCGGCGCCGTGGTCACTTTCCTGCACGAAGCGGCGCACCTGGAGGCGCTGTACCTGCTCGCGGCCGGCGCCGGGCACGCGGTGTTGCGCCGTGACGAGCTGATCACCCGTCTGACGAAGATGGCCACCAAGGGCGTAGACCAGAAGGAGTGGGAGGAGTGGCCGGCCTGGCGGCAGGAGCTGTACCAGGCCATGTTCGGTGCGGGCGCGCAGGTAAGGACCTGGGCGCATCAGGGGTTCGCCGGGGCGGCGGCCACGTTGGCGGCGGCGCGGCGAGGTGAAGGCCCGGACGTCACCGCCGCCGGGGAGTCGTACGTCGAGTGGGCGAACCGCGTGGCCACAACCTCGGCGGAGCGGTCGGCGTACGCGGTCGAGGGCGCCCAGATCCGGCGTGCGGTGCGCGACCAGGCGCCAGGCGACGTGCGGGAGGTCCCGCAGTTCGACGTCTACGCCGACGGAAGGATCGTGCTTTCGGACGGGACCTTTGTCGCATCGATCGGGTGGCGGAGGGTGGTCGGCGGGTTCGTCCATCTGGCGGACAATCTGCTGCTGCGCCTGGACGGCCGGCTGGAGCGACTCGACCGGCAGGATGCGCTGCGGCTGGCGACCGAGGCCGGAACACCTCGGCGGGTGTTGGTGCCGACCGAGGCGGGTGCGTTGGGGCGCGCCGGCGGGGATGATCCGATTGACGGAGTGAGTGTCGACGGGACGTTCGTGCCGTTGGCGTACGCGGAACCCGCCCGGCATGGGTTCGGCCGCTGGACCGGACGGCCCGTGACCGGGTCGGAGCCGGTGATGGAGCGGATCATGGCCGGCTGGTGGTTGCGGTCGGCGGCGGAGCCGTCCACCGACCGCGAGCGCGAGTTCCAGGCCGCGGTCCAGGGCCTGCGCTCGAAGACGCCGCTGTGGGTGGTCGGCGGGCCGGGAGCGTTCGCGGTGGAACTGACCGATCGACCGGTGAACATCCTCGTCGCCAACTCGTACGGCCGCCTGGCCGGCCTGCCGGGCCCGGGCAGCCAACTCATCCTCGCCGGCGCGATGCTGCCCGGCGGGATGCCTTCGTGGTTGGTGTCGGACGAGGTGATGGCTGGCGTGGCGGTGCGGTACACCGCCGGCGAGGTGTTCGGCGGCCAGAACGGGTCCTTGTACAGCACACAGCCGTGGCGCGTCATGCGCCTCGACGGACAAGACGTGCGGACCGTCGACGGCGGGAACGTGCTGCCGGAGCCCGCGTGGTGGAAGCGGGCGGCACCGCCGGCGTTGCCGCTCGACGTCGTACAGATCCGATCGGACCTGCTGGTGGTCTCCGGCGAGGATCCTGTCGCCGCGCTGCCGCCGCAGCTGTGGAGTCTGCCGGCGGAGCGGGCACGGCTGACGGTGCTTGTCGAGCCGGGCGACGGGCTGATGCACCGTCTGCAGCAGCTGATGTCCGTGCTGCCGGACGACATGGCCCGCGCGACGCGGCTGGCGGTGATCGGCACGGCAGCCGCCGCCGCGGGCGTGGCCGATGTCGCGGAACGGCTCAGATTGCCGCTGGTCGCCACAGTGTGGACGGGGGAAGGGTGGCGTCCACCGGCGCGCTGGCTGCCGGGCGTGGGGTGGCTGCGGCCGGTGTCCGCGGCGCAGTGGACCGGCATGCCGCCTGCCGTGCCGGAGCCGGGCCGGATGGCGATGACGGCGAACCCGTACGTGGGCGAGCCGGAGTTGGTCGCGGCGCCCGCCCTGCCGAAGGAGTGGGGCGACCCGACGGCGGAGAGCCCGGCGCCGATGGTCAACGCCGATCCGGTCGATCTCGTGGTGTGGTCGCCGGAGTCGCTGGAGGTTCGCCTGGACTTCGTCACGAACCGGCCGTACGTGCTCGCGATGGCGGACCCGGTCCGCGCGGCAGCCGACCACTCGGGTGGTTTCCTGGTGCGGGTCCGGGTGCCGCGCCACACGGCGGTCTCGCTGAGCACGCCGGACGGACCGGCCTGGCCCCGGAACGCGCCCGAACTGCGAGCCGCCGAGAACGGTACGTTTCTGCTGACGAGGTCCGCGCTCGCAGAGGTGACCGTCACAGGCGTGTACGAGGTGGACGCCGCGGGCCGGCTGGCACGCGGTCACGAGGTCGAGCCGCTGGAGACGCCCGAGAGCGCGGCCGCCCGGCGGTCGTTGCGCCTCATCCTGGCGCAGTCGCCCCACCAGCCCGCGTTCGACGAGTTCGCCGCCGGCTACCGCGCGCTGCGCGACGAGGCGCCGCGGGTGCTGGGTCTCGACGATATCGTCGTACGGCAGTTGCTGCAGGAGCTGTCCCAGCTCCCGTTGTCGCTGGCGCGGCTGACGGCGCACGTGCCGGACGTGTTCGGCGATCCTGTGGTGGCGGGCGCGCTCCGCTGGATCGACAGCCAGGTCGCGTACCTTGACGAGCCGCGTCGCCACGAGGTGGTGCGACTGGTCGCCGACCTGCTGCTGGCCGTCTCTCTCGTCCCGACCAGGGAGACCCGGGTGGACGCGGTCCGTTCCATGAGACGGACCGTCGAGCCGGTCACGCCACGGATCATGCTCGGCGTCCTCGCCGACATCGCCCGTGCGCTGCACGCGGGTCACGACCCGTTCGGCAGGGGCCAGAACATCGAGACGACCGGCTACCGCACGGATCTGCCGCTGTATCAGCGGCTCGCCCGGCTCAACCTGCTCGGTCTGACCAAAACCGCCCGGCGTTTCGTGCTGAGGCGGCTGCAGAGAAGCGCGGACCTGCAGCCCGACGTGATGGTGGAGGCATGGTACGCCGTCGCCCTCCCCCGTTCCCCGTTCCGGAACGCCACCGCGGCGGCTGCCCACCTCTGGGATCTGCGGACCCGGCTCCACCTGTGGGGCTTCGTGGAGGTCGTCCGCACGTACGCCGGGGACATGGAGGCCTCGCTGCGAGAGATCGTGGACGAGTCGCTCGCTCAGGCGGTGCGCGATGCCGAGCAACCGCTTCGGACCTTCGTTGAGGTGACGCGGGAGCGGGTGGAGGCCGTGCGTCACGCGGTGCGGGCGGTCGAGAACAAGGCGCGGACACTGGCGCACCAGTCGATGACCGCGGAGGCGCGTCGGGAGCTGCCGCCGCTGATCCAGGACATGGTCCGGACCGTTCTGGAGCTCGCGAGGCGCCTCGATTTCGGTTTTCGCGGGAAGGAAAGGCGTTTCGAGGAAATCGGAACGGGAGTGCATCACGGGCCGACGTGGGAGGCGCAGGTGCCCACGCCGGCCCGGTTCGGGGTCGACTGGGCCGACGTCCGGGGCACCGCCACGGTGGCCCTCGAGGAGTCCCGCGACGAGATCTCCTGGCGCGAGCTCGCGGTGCTCGGGTCCGGCGACCCCGCGATCGACGTGCGCCTCACCGAACCGCGATATCGGGTGCGAGCGACGGCCGACGGCCAGGCAACGGCGACGGCCTACGTTCTTTCGGTCGACACCGTCCCGCCGACGCTGCACGACGATCCGGACCGGCCGGTCGATCAGCCCGCGATCGACTCGGAGGCGTTCAGCGATCGCGTCATGCGACTGTTGACGGGGGGAGCGCGACGTCCGCCGACGGAGGACCTCGCCGGCCGCCTCGGTGACCCCGAAGGGCGCGCGGCGTTCTGGCGATACGTGTGGATCGCGGGCGGCGTGCACGTCAGGGGGCCTGCTCCCGAGCCGCCGGCGGTGGGCGATGCGCACCTGGTACTGCGGGCGATCCGCGGTCGGGCAGGGGCCCGGGAGTTCGTGGTGGGGGATCCCGGGACGGGGTACTCCACGCACATCCCGCTCGATGCGTTCACTGGCAGCGGGATGCGTGTCGAGCCGATCGAGGATCTGGACGGGCCGCCGAGCTATGACAGTCTCGCGGAGCGACGGGTGCCGTTCCTCGGCGACCCGGACCGGACCGGCCCGTTCGACTACGGACCGCCACCGCCGAACGTCGTCACGACGCTGCTCGCGTCAGGATTCGATTCCGACAGCTTGCACGCGCTCATCTCCGAGGAACGGTTCGTCCGCTTCGCCGTCACCGACCTGCACCACGCGCTCAGCGTGTGGGGCCTGACGCGCAGACCGGTCGATGGTGGCGGCTTCTTCGAAGCCCTGTGGACCACCGCCGTGAATGCCGGTTGGGTAGGCGTTCCGGACGGGATGCGTGTCGAGGACGTGCAGGAACTGGTCCTGCGCGCGCTGGAGGAGGATTTCGCCGCCGCGGCCCGCGGTGCACCGTCGCGGTGGGCGGCCTCGTTCGGCTTCTCGAGCATCGGGTCGACCCGGCTGGCGGAGCAGCGGCGGGTGCTCGACGCGATCCGGCGGGACGACCTGTACGCGAGCGGCGTGGCCGCGCAGATCGAGTGGGTCACCGCCGAGGTGTGGGGCGTGGCGCTGGTCGTGCTCAACCCCACCGCGCCGGGCGTCCAGACCGTGCATCAGTTCGGGCCGACGAGGGTGGAGGTGATCCGCGCGGGAACCGCCTACGAGGCGACGATCGGGCGGCCTTGGGGCCAACCGCCGACCCCTGAGCCGAACCTCTCCCCCGTGTCACCGCAGGAGGCGGCGGCGCTCACACATCGCAGCGAGGAAATCTCTCAGGCGTACGACGACGCCGAGGCAGCAAATTATCGCACAATGGAGGCTCGGGGCATCGACGACCTGAACCCAGAGGTGCGGCACCCGTACACGTTGCGGATGGAACGCCTCACCGCCGAGTTCCAGCGAACGTTCGCTCGCATCACCGCCGACCCGGAGAACGTCAACACGCGATACGTCGCCGAGCTCGACGAACTGCGGGCCGCGATGGTACGGCTGGGCTACGAGCTGAACAAGGCCATGTCGCTGCAGGCCGAGCTGCCCTCCATCCAGCCGTGGCCGGTGCGAATCGGCCACCGCCCGACTCGGCAGGATCAGACCGAGCTGCCCTCCATCCAGCCGTGGCCGGTGCGTGTCGGCTACCGCCCGACTCGGCGGGATCAGGTGGAGGCCGCTTTTGAGGTGACGCTGAACCGTGCCCGGGCGTTGCACGCGCACATGACCTCACGTGGTCTCCCGCCGGACCTGCGTGACGCGGCCGTCACCGCCAGTCCGGGCGCGACAGAGTTGATCGCGTTGCGGTACGTCCTCGCGGTCATGTCCCGGGCCGACTCCGCCCGTGAGGTGCTGAACGTTGACGACCGGGGCGATCTTGACGTCCGGGCCGTGAACGGGGACCGCGGGGCACGCGCGGTGCTGCGCGGCGCGTACGCGGCGTTGGCGCGGTTCCCGGTGGTGGATTCGCCGGTGTTCGCGGTGCTGCCGAATCCGGACGATCCGCTGGCGGGTCGGACGTTGGTGGTGGGTGAGGTGACGCGGCCTGAGCCGGGCCGTTCTGAGTGGGTTGTGGTGGAGTTCCCGGCGGGTTCGGGGCGGGACGTGTCGGTGTTGTTGGGCCGGCCGGTGGGCAGTGTGGTGGTGGTCGACTCGGCGGGCATGGGCCATGTGCGGCGGGCTGACGATGTGGTGGCGGTGTGGCGGGGGGCACCTGCGGTTCCGGTGGTGTCGCCCGTGGCTGTGGGGCGGTTGGTTCCGGTGTTGCGGGGGGCGGCGTGGTTGATGTTCGGCGCTGAGGGGCGGGTGGTGGTGCGGTTCCGGCCGCCGGTGTCCGACGCGGAGCGGGTCGTGGATCCGGCGGTGGTGCCGGCGAGGCACGTGGTGGTCGATGCGGAGGCCATGGCGAGCGGGATTCGGGTGGCCGGGCGGCCTGTCCCGTCCGAGGTGCTCGACGCGTTGCTGGGGGAGTGGGGGCTGGCGGACGGGCCCCGGTTGTCGCTGCCGGTGGAGGGGTCGTCGGCGTCTCCTTCGACACCGGACGCTGGGGCGTCGCCGGCGTTGCCGCGGGTCGTGGTCCGTGAGGGCGTGGACGTGTTGGCGCTGGCCGCGGGTGGGGAGCTGCCGTCGTGGCACTGGCGGTTGCGGTTGTCGGACGCCGCGGTGGCGGGCCGGATCCGTTCGTTGGCCGAGGAGGTGCCGTTCCGCGGGTCGGCGGTGGAGTTCGTCCGGGAGTTGGCGGAGCGGGCGGCGCCGATCGTGGGTGTGCCGCGGATCGCGGTGGTGGAGCTGCGGGACGAGCCTGGGGAGGACGCCGCGGAGCGACCCGAGGAGTCGAGTCGGGTCGACGGGCTGACGTGGTCGTTGGCGGTGCGGGACCGGCCGGGGGTCGAGGAGGCGTCGACCGCGTTCCTGCACGAGCTGGCTCACCTGGAGGCGTTGCGGCTGCTGGCGGTGGGCGAGCGGGATGGGGTGCCGGATCGCGACGAGGTGACGACGCGGATGGCGGAGGTGATGGTTGGGCCGGGTGCGCGGGAGGGGTGGCCGCGGTGGCGGCGTGAGCTTTACGACCACCTGTACGGGGAAGGCGCGGCTGGGCGGGTCCAGGCGCTGCGCGCGTTGGCGGAGGCCGGGCGGGCGTTGGTGCGGGCGAACCGGCGCGGTGTGGGCCTCACCGACGCCGAGGCGGTGTACACGGCGGCGGTGGCCGGGGTGGCCGGGTTGCCGGATGAGCGTTCGGCGTACGCGGTGGAAGCATTGCACCTGCGGCGTGTGGTGGAGTACGACACGCCTGAGGACGTCGGGCGGCCCGGCACGTTCGAGGTGTTCGCCGATGGGCGGATCGAGGTGCCGGGCATCCCGGTGGTGTCCGCGTCGGGCTGGCGGCCGGTGGCCCGCACGTTCGTGCATCCCGGTGGGGGTGTGCTGCTGACGGCGAGCGGGCGGCTGGAGGTGATCGGTCGGCAGGACGCGGTGGATGAGGTGGAGGTGGGGGCGGCGTCGGCGCCCTCGCTGCGGTTGGTGCCGAACGAGTCTGGTGTGGTTATCGGTGACTATCCGGTGCCGTTGCCGTATGCGGGTCCGGCGGTAGGTGGCTTCGGCCGGTGGCGGCTGCACCCGCCGGAGCAGCCTGTCGTGGCCGACGGTCTCCGGGAGGAGTCCATCCCGGCCGGTCAGTGGTCGCGATCGGGGGCGGAGCCGTCGACCCCCCGAGAGCAGGCTGTCCAGACCGCGGTGCGGGGCCTGCGGCAAGATGTGCGGCCAGTGTGGGTCGTCGGTGGCCCGGGAGCCGGGACGGATGTGTGGCCGGCGTTGCCGATGAGGCTGGCCCAGCGGACGGCCCGGGCGGTACGACTGGTGTTCATCGATCCGCTGCCCGGCGGGGTGCTGCCCGCGGCCGTCGCGGACGAGATTCCGCTGGGTGTGGAGGTGTTGCACACCGAAGGCGAGGTGTGGGGCGGGTCGGCGGGCACGTTGTACTCCACACGTCCGTGGCGGTTGAGCGTCGCAGGCCTGGACGGGGTGGAGACGCACGACTACGGCAACCTGTATCCGGCGCCGCCGTGGATCGGGGACCTGGCCGGGGTGCGGCTGCCCGCTGCGGTCCGGCAGGTTCGTTCGGATCTGTTCGTGGTGCTGCCCGACGACACGGCGGTTGAGCAGCCGTTGCCGGAGGCGTGGTCGGCGTGGCCGGCGGATCCCCGGTGGTTGACCGTGTTGGTCCTGTCGACGGACCCGGCCTCGCTGGCCATGCGGGTCTGGGAACTGGCGCAGGTGCTCCCGCCGAGCCTCTCGTGGCGGGTGCGGTTGGCGGCGACCGACGCTGAGCATGCCCAGCAGGTGATGGGCGTCGCGGCGCGCCTGCGTCTGCCGCTGGTGTTCGCGTCATGGACCGAGCACGGATGGCAGCCGCCGGTTGAGTGGCTGCCGGGGCGCCGGCGGCTGGTGCCCGTTTCGGCGGCGGAGTGGGCCGGCGAGACCGATGCGGTGGCGGCCGCCCGCGAGGCGGGTCACGTGCCGGTGACCGCGGCGGGTCAGGTGGGCGAGGGGCCGCCGTTCGTGCCGCTGAAGGGAGGGCGGTCGGTGCTGGCCGGTCTGCCCGATCTGGGCGGGCCGGTGTTGGTCAACGGGGACCCAGCGTTCCTGATGGTGTGGTCCCCGGTGCCGGTGCGGCAGGTGCTGCGCTCGGGCCTGGTGACGGCGGCGCCGTATCTGGTGGCCCGGTTGACCGCGCGGCAGGTGGCGCGCGGACATGCGGGTGGGCACGTGTTGGCCCTTCGGGTGCCGCCAGGGGCGGCGGTCTTGGTCCCGCCGCGCGTCCCCGGCCGGGCCTGGTCGTCGCGTCCCTCGATGTTGGCGTTCGCCGAGGAGGGCGGCACCTTGCTGCTCGCCGCGTCCCAGCTTGACCAGGTGGCGGTGGCAGCGGTCTACGACGTGGCGGCCACGGGGGAACTCGTCCGGGGGCACCGTGTGGAGCCGCTGGAGCGCGGCGACGGCGAGCCGTCCCCGCTCGGCCTTCAGCGGGCGACACCGGCGCATCCTCATGACACCGTGGCGGACGAGTTCGTGGCCGCGTACTCGGCGCTGGGTGAGGAAGCCCCCTGGATCATGACGGTGTCCGACGCCCGGCTGCGTGCCTTGGTGGCTGAGCTGGCGGCGTTCGCCGGGCCGGGCGCGCACCTGGAGGTGTACGTACCGGAGACGTTCGGCGAGGCCGGCTTGCGTGAGGCGGTGGGCCGGATCGACGCGTACGTCGACGGGTTGCCGCCGGAGCGTCGCGAGCTGCTGGTGCGGCTGGTCGCGGACGTGTTGCTGGCTGCGTCGCTGGTGCCGGTCAGGGAGTCGCGGGTGGTCGGCCGCGACGGCCGCTACAACCGGCAGACGATCCAGCCGTTGACGGTGTTCGACGCGTTGACGCTGGTGGACTCTGTGGCCACCCGCGTCGCTCATGGGGTCGATCTGTTTGCCATCGACGGCAACTTCCTGGCCGTGGGTTACGACCCAGACATTTCGCTGGGTGGCCGCCTGCTCCGCCTCAACGCGCTCGCGTTCTGGGAGAACGCGGAGTCGGCGGTGCAGGATGAGGTCTTCGCACTGCTGGAAGAGAGCCCGCTGCTGGCCGAGACGTGGTACCAGGCCAGCCATCCGGTGCTCGCCCAATTCGTGGGCGTCACGCCGACAGCGGCTCTGCAGTGGGCAGCCCATTCGAAACTGTCGCTGGCCGCCGTCCTGGTGCTCAGCAAGAGGTCCGCCAGCAGCGTAAAGTCCCAGCTCGATCAGCTCAAGGAGCGGAAGGCCGTCCTGCTCGGCATTCCTGACCGCAGTGGATGGAAAGGCCGCTCACGGACCGTCGGTGAGGCGGCTGAACAGCGCGTTGCAGCCGTCCAGACGACGATCGACACGATCACGCAGAAGATCAAGGCCCTCGTTGCCGGCAACGCGACGCCGTCGGAGGCCGGGGACGCACTCGCGCCGCTGATCGAACAGCTGGCGCGGGCTCAGCAGAAGCTCACCGCCTACGCCCACCTGCATGAGGAGCTCCGGGACACAACGCTGGCGGTGGGCCCCGGGAGGATTGAGCGTCACCGTCTGTACGCCTTCGAGGATCTACCCCGGACCGTCTGGTTCGCGGCATCGGTGTCCGAATCCGCGGACGACGTGGTCGTGGAGGTGCGCGAACGCTACGGGACGCAATGGAACGCATTGGTCACGTTGCGCGACGGGCAAGCGCAACGGGTGACGGCGTCGCATCCAAACCTGGAGGTCAGGGTCCGATCCCGCGTGCCGGAGGGCGGTCCGGAGGTGACCGTTACGGTGGCGTACCTCCGCGAACCGCCGGTGCTGACCAGCCGCGTGGTGCCCCGGCACTTCGACGGCTCGGATCTGGCGGCGGTCGCTGACCGCGTCCGCGCTACGCTCAACGTTCCCGGAGCGCAGCGGCGAGGCGTCGTGAGCGAGGGTGACCTCGCGTACCGGGAGCTCGTCAGCCAAACGCTGCCCGGGGTGGGCGAGGAACCGTCACGCCCGCTGGCCGACGTGCCCGGCCCGCTCGCCCGCCGGGAACTGTGGCTCGACTTGCGGCGGACGAACGGGCTTCAGCTGCGTCATCGCAGCGAGCACGACGGGCCCGCCCCCCTCGACGTGTATCTGCAGGCGCTGCGCAGGCATGACGGCACCCAAGTGTTCGCGATTGGCGACCCGCGATTCGGCGACTACTCCTACGTCCCGGTCGCGGACTTCGACCCCACGCCCTGGCTCGCCGAGCCGCTGCGCCAGTGGCCGGCGGACCCTCCCGACTACCTCTCCCTGCAGATCCGCGCGTTGGTGCAGCCGACGCCGCCCGCGTACCCGGCGACGGATCAGGAAGCGCGCCCCGCGGTCGCGCGCCCCGCGGTCGCGCGCCCCGCGCTCCGGCCGGAGCCGGGGGTGATCCGCCAGCTGTCGCAATGGGCTGAAGACCTGTCGGGATTGGCTGGAGACGACGAGGCCGTGATGTCACGGCTGATCGCCGAGGAGCTGTTCCAGGATTGGGCCGTTGCCGACCTGCAGAAGATCCTGATAGAGCTGGGCAGGTCACGCGGTGATAACCATCCCGGTCTGGCCGGCGCCATCTGGGCCGCCAACCGGGACGACGACCAACACCGGTGGCTCGACGAGGACGCCACGCCGGAGGCCATTACCGACAGGGTCGCGTCCGCGCTGGCCGACGATCTCGCGGCAGAGCGACGCGGCGAACCGTCGCGATGGGCTGTGCACTTCTCGTGGCCGCGGGGCCGCGCCGACCAGCAGGCGGCGCAGCGTGCGCTGCTCCTCGCGGTGCGGGGCAACCGGATGCCGAGCGCGGAGCACGTCACCGGCCTGGAGCGGGTCTTCGCGGACGTGCTGGACGTGCCGTTGACCGTGCTGACCTACACCGTGGACGGCCATCAGATCGTCCACCGCGGGACGGAGCCCCAGCCACCGCGCATGTACCTGATCCGTGCGGCCGGGGGATACCAGACGGTTTCCAGGGCGCCGGGAGGGACGCCCCTGCTCAGCACTGCGCCCGCGACAGGAAGGGAGGCATGGCGCCTTAGCCTTACTCGTGCCAGACGGCGGATGGAATGGCACGACCTCGTGGAGCGCGTGCGAAGCGGCCTGGCGCAGCGGGCGGTTACCAGGACCGCCGCGACCCAGATCACCACCGTCGAGGCCTATCTGGCCAGAATGTTCGACGGTGTCTTCGAGATCCAGGAGGACGCGGAGCCAACCACGCTCAATGACGCGATTCTGGCCGTGGTCAACGACAGCATGTCGCGGCTGGCCGCCGAGGTGGAGTCCTACCCACCGTTGTCCCTCCCGCCGCAGGCCGCCGAGGTGGAGTCCTACCCACCGTTGTCCCTCCCGCCGCAGGCCGTGCAGGCCCTTACTGAGCCGTGGCCGGTGCGTGTCGGCTACCGCCCGACTCGGCGGGATCAGGTGGAGGCCGCTTTTGAGGTGACGCTGCCCCGTGCCCGGGCGTTGCACGCGCACATGGCCTCACGTGGTCTCCCGCCGGACCTGCGTGACGCGGCCGTCACCACCAGTCCGGGCGCGACAGGGTTGATCGCGTTGCGGTACGTCCTCGCGGTCATGTCCCGGGCCGACTCCGCCCGTGAGGTGCTGAACGTTGACGACCGGGGCGATCTTGACGTCCGGGCCGTGAACGGGGACCGCGGGGCACGCGCGGTGCTGCGCGGCGCGTACGCGGCGTTGGCGCGGTTCCCGGTGGTGGATTCGCCGGTGTTCGCGGTGCTGCCCAACGCGGACGATCCGCTGGCGGGTCGGATGTTGGTTGTGGGTGAGGTGACGCGGCCTGAGCCGGGCCGTTCTGAGTGGGTTGTGGTGGAGTTCCCGGCGGGTTCGGGGCGGGACGTGTCGGTGTTGTTGGGCCGGCCGGTGGGCAGTGTGGTGGTGGTCGATCCGGCGGGCATGGGCCATGTGCGGCGGGCTGACGATGTGGTGGCGGTGTGGCGGGGGGCACCTGCGGTTCCGGTGGTGTCGCCCGTGGGTGTGGGGCGGTTGGTTCCGCTGTTGCGGGGGGCGGCGTGGTTGATGTTCGGCGCTGAGGGGCGGGTGGTGGTGCGGTTCCGCCCGCCGATGTCCGACGCGGAGCGGGTCGTGGATCCGGCGGTGGTGCCGGCGAGGCACGTGGTGGTCGATGCGGAGGCCTCGGCGAGCGGGATTCGGGTGGCCGGGCGGCCTGTCCCGTCCGAGGTGCTCGACGCGTTGCTGGGGGAGTGGGGGCTGGCGGACCGGCCCCGGTTCTCGCTGCCGGTGGACGGGTCGTCGGCGTCTCCTTCGACACCGGACGCTGGGGCGTCGCCGGCGTTGCCGCGGGTCGTGGTCCGTGAGGGCGTGGACGCGTTGGTGGCGGCAGCCGAGAGCGTGCGGAACGGGCGGGATCGGTTGGCCGATCGGGTACGGCAGGAAGCGGCGCGGCTGGCCGATGGTGGCGACGGTGTTGTCGCGGCGTGGGAAGCGTTCAGCGGGGGCGTCGACGCGTTGACGGCCCAAGTCCAGCAGATGTTGGTCGGGGCCGCCGAGGTGGCGGCGGTGCGGGCGTCGTTGGGCGCGTTGTGGACGCCGTACGGGGTGGTGTCGGAGCGGCTGGGCGGCCAGGCAGATTTCCTGCCGTCGTGGGGTGAGCTGTCCGGTCGGGCGCCACGAGTGGCGGGGCTGGGGCGGGAACAGTGGGGGTTGGGTGGCCCGTGGTTGACGCGACAGTTCCGGAACGAGCTGGAGCGGGTGGCGCGGCTGTCGTGGGATCAGGCGGTGGAGCTGGCCGGTGCCTGGAACACCTGGGTGTCGGGGTTGGGGCCCAGCCAGGACTGGCAGGGGGTTCTCGATCGGGGGAACGAGTTCGTCGAGAGGGCGCGGGAGCTGGCCGGACACCGGCCTGGCGGCGACGTGGATCCCCCGGGCGAGATCGCGGTCGACATGGATCCGGTCGTGAATCTGGCCCAGATCGAGGAGATCTCGCCGTCGAGTACTGCCGCGTACGTCGCGGCAGCCGCGGTGACGGCCGACCACAGTGCCACCGAACCCGTCGGCGGCGAGCGGCGGGTGGAGGCGACGGAGGCCACCGTCGACGACGCCCCGCGGCTCGACTTCCTGTTCCCCGTCGGCACGTCGTTGCTCGCCGAGGTGAACGCCGCGCTGCCCGATGGGCTGAAGCTGACCGGCAACCCGGTCGCCGACGGCGGGGCGGACGGCGGTCCGGGCCGGACGACTACCGGGAACGACGCGGAGAAGGCGGCCGCCGGCACGGTCAGCCCGGTCCAGCCGAGCTTTGACCTGGCGGCAGCGCCGAAGTGGCGGACGTCCACTCCGGACTCGATGGCGACATCGGCGACGCCGCCTCCGCCGTACTTCCTCGGGCCCACGCCGGAAGTGATGCTGGGCGCCGACACCTGGTACCGCGTGGGCACGGCCGGAACAAGGGGCATCGGCCGGGTCGACTTCAGTGGAGACGGCCGGATGCGGTTGCTCGACGGCCGGATCATCGAGTCTGGGGGATGGCGCTGGTTCGGCGACCTGCTGGTGGATCCGGTCGAGATGCTGCTGTTGGAGTCGACCGGGATCGTGCATCGAGCCACGCCGCAGGAGGCGGCGGCCGCCGGCGGCGATGAAGTGCTGGTCAGCGCCGACCTGCTCGGGCTGAATGCGTGGACCCGGTCGGGCGACAGCTGGCGGGTGCTGTTCGAGCCGCTGCCGATGCGGCCGCTGCAGGGCCTGCTGACCGGGTCCGACCCATGGACCGCCGCACTCGACCAGGAGCAGCGGACCATGGTCGAGCTGACCCGGCGCAACGCGCTCGCCCGGGCCGACCAAGTCCCCACAGCGGACGCCGCTCGGCTGGTCCACGTCGTCGACCAGCTCGCTTCGTGGTCGCTGCGCCACGAGTCGGCGTTGTGGACGGCGATGAACGACCAGCCGCGCATCCTGCCTCCGGGCTTCGGCGACGTCGACCCGCACAGTCCGGACGGGGCTGACCGCCAGCTCGCGTTGGGCCACCACGGTCGGGTGCTGTCGGCCGGCACGTCGTCGCTGACCGATCCCCGGTCGATCGCCGAGCTGGCCGCGGCATCGCTTCCGGAAACCCTTGCCGCGTTGCGCGACCCGGTGCGGGACGCGGTGCTCGAGCGGCTGAGGATGTACGACACCCGGCTGTTCGTCGAGCAGATGATGCTCAAAGGCGGCGCGACGGTCGAGGTCCGGATTCCGGAGCCGGGCCGGGCCGGCCTGCGCCGCCTGCGGCCGAAGCGGGAACGCCGCTACGAGGTGGTGCTCAGGCTGGACCTGGGCAACCTGAACCTGGCCGAGTATGTGCGGCTGGTGGACGGCGAACGGGTGCGACCGGGCTTGGAGTGGCACATCCCGGTCAACGCCGACCACGAGGTCCAGGAACTCGCGCGTTGGGGGGTCTCCAACAGCCGCAAGGGGGTGCTCAGCGTCGGCACGGCTGACCTCGCCTCGGAGGGCAACTTCGCCGTCTCGGCCAACTTCGGCCCATTCGCGAGCAGCGGCCGCAGCTACGGGCAGGGCCTCGACTGGGTGTCGGCGACAAAGCGCTATCTTGACCTGTCCGGGCTGCCGGCCTACTTCGACTTCGGCGACGCGTCGGTGCGCACCGAGGTGCGCGAGTTGGTGCCACAGCCGCGCAGGCCGTCCCGGCTGTGGCTGGAGCGCCCCGAGCGTCAGCCCGGACCCGTCCAGGCCAACGAGTCGAAGCAGGTCCTGCGGGTCGAGTTCCCGGCTGAACTGGCACCGCCGCGCCCGGAGGGCGTGAGCGGTGTCCTGTCGTCGACTCCGCTGGTGTTGCCAGGATCGCAGTACGTCGGCGTAGGCCCCGCCTATTACCACGCCGCACTGGGCGATGGTCGGGCCGACGCCATGACGCGGGCGCTCGGCTACATCTTCACCGTCCCCGAGTCGGCCCCCGGCCTGGACCGACTCGAAGCAAAGGTCCTGCGAATTCTCAACGGTGACGAGAGGCGGTTGACCGCCGACGCGCAGGCCGAGATCTCCTGGTGGAGCAAGCCCGGGCTCCTGTGGATGTATCAGCACATCAAAGGAAAGGTCCGGCGAGTCCTCAGCGGCGGCGAGAGGCGGTTGACCGCCGACGCGCAGGCCGAGGTCTCCTGGTGGCTGAGCGAGCCCGCGTTCCTGCGGATGTATCAGGACATCATCGGGTCGACCGCGACCTCGCCGCTGGTCAGGAGCGGGAAGTCGCTTTCCCAGATCTCCTGGCGCGGGCGGCTGCTGGGCGCCCAAGCGGTCAGCCAGGAGGGCGTGTTCCTCAAGGAGGAGATCCAGCGGTTCACCAGCGGCCATGACGACAGTGCGGAGTCGGGTGGGGCCGGCTTCTCCGGCGGCGTGCGCCTGGAGGGACAGCTGGGCGATCCGCTGGCCGATGATCAGGCCGGCCTCAGCGTGGGCGGCGCGATCTCCGGATCGGCCGAGCACTCGTTTTCCCGCGGCACGCATGGCAACCAGGGCGCCGGCGACATCCGCGGCCTGGTCTACGCCGGCGACAGCATCCGGTACAAACTGACGCTGCACCTCACGGCGGACGTCGCGGCCAAGGCGAAGGGCGTCCCGCCGGAATCCAGCGTGGACGACGTCGTGGAGGTCTTCGTCCGGACGCCCGTCCAGCAACGGGCACGGTTCGAGAAGATGCTCCAGCTGGCTCTCAACGAACCGCAGGTCGACCCGAGGGACCGCTGGGCCGATCTGCCGGTCGACCGGGATCCGGTGCCGGACGACCCGGCCGAGGCCAAGGCCCAACAGGCGGCCGAGGCGCAGGAGCGGCACCCGCCGGCGGCGTTGGCCACCATGCAGAACATGGGCAAGTCGGCGCTGGAGCGGCTCGGCGGCGGCGAACAGGTGTTGCCCAACCTGTTCGAGATGCTCGATGAGGCCGAGAGCAAGGTGCTCGGCCCCCGGCGGCGCAGCCCGCTCGCCCAGGCGGCGCTGCGCCGGCGGATCAGTGCCAAGGCGACCCGGGAGGCGCTGCTCAATCACGGCCTCCAGGTGTTCAGCCGGAAGGGGTATACCTGGGTCGAGGCGCTGCCCGGAAGGGGCGGCACCGAGTACGTCACGTTCACCGTACGCGGCGACCGGGACGGCGATCCGGTCGGCAAGGGGAGGATCGCCAACGCCAAACTCGAGCTGATGCCGGCCGGCTTCGCTGGCATCGGCAACGACGACAAGGTGGCCGCGAGCGCCGGTGGCGGCTTCAAGTTCACGTTCCTGGCCAGGATTCCCTGGCTGCACTGGGCCTTCGGCGGATCGGCCGGAGCCAACCTCACCCGCGGTCAGGACGAGAGCACGTACGTCGGGGCGTCCGGCTTCCAGGTTCAGGCCATCCTCTACAAGGGGCCAGCCCGGTTCTTCGACTACTCCTCGTCGTTGCATCTCGAGGTGTCGGTCGATTTCCGGCGGGGCTGGCTCGAGCGGCTGATGCTGCCCTTGCGGATGGTGTGGCATCTGGTCCGAGGCCGGGGCTGGCAGCGGCACACGCGGGCTGAGGCCGCCGCCCGGGACCTTCCGGCATCGGCCCGGTGGGTGACCCCGGAGCACGCGACATCGACCGAGCCGATCTCGCCGGAGACCGCGGCTGCCACCGGCGCAGTGACGCACCTCAAGGACCACCCGGGCGGACTCACCGCCGACGAGCAGGCGGTGGCGCAACTGCGGGCGGACGCCGACGGCTTTGATCCGATCGGCCCCGACGACCTGGTGCTCGAGGTGCTGGGCGGCAAACACCTCTACGACGCCGTCGAGAAGTCGCTCCTCGCCGTGGACCAGGACAGGGCGCGATCCGGCTGGCAGGCCCCGCTGGACTTGATCACCGGTTGGCGCCGCCGCAGACGGATGACAACGACCCGCGCCACCCGGCTGGCGGCGATGGCCACCGACACCTCACACCTCAACGCGTCGTTCGTGCGTGGGCCCTCCACAATAGAAAAGGTCATGACCGTCAAGGGGCTGTTCTTCGACACCCAGTACGAGGTGATCCTGGAAAGCTTCCCGTTGCAGCGCCGGGAGAACGGCGAGCCGGTCAAGTTCATGAAGATGAAGGTGGACGAGGGCGGTCCGACGGTCGCGTACAACAAGGGCGTGACCGACGCGCTCAGCGCCGGTGCCGCGTTCTCCCTGGGCGCCACGCTCGGCGACCACTCGCACAACTATGAGAATCCGGGCAACGTGGGCTGGGCGACCCGCCACGGCACCGGCGAAGGCTACAACGCCCAGACCGGGCATCTCACCCAGATCACTCAGCACTACCAACCCAACGTGTCTAACGTGATCTGGCGGGTCAGCGTCTCCTCCCGGCAGAAGAACTGGCTCGGCAGTTTCTTCCGCCACCGCCAGACGCGTAACCTCAAGATCCAGGACGGGCTTGGCTTCTACCGGCCGGTGGTCCGTCGCAGAACCTCCTCGTCGGACTCGATCAGCGCGGTGAGTGCGCAGTCGTCCGTCCCCTCGATCGTCATCGAGCCGCCGTCCCCGCAACGCGGGCCCTCCCCCGAGCCGCCGGGGCTGACCCGGCAGGACTCGATCAGGTCGGAGACCGGGCGGCTCGCGGTGACGGGCTTCGCCCGGAAGGCGCGGTTCGCGAGCCCAGAGCCGGAGGAGGAGCCGCCATCGTCGCGCGGCTGGCGCAACTGGTCCCGTCGGCCGCGTGGGCAGTCGCGAGCCAGTACGGCCGGACAGTCCCGGGATAACACGGTCAACACCGTCACCGCGACCAACCATGCCTGGAAGCTGGGCCTGGGGCCCCTCGCGAGAGCGGCCCGGCCCGATGACGCGTCGTCGGTCCATCACGTGCCCGACTTCCCGGACACACTGGAGCGGGCCCCGATCGGCAGTGCGATCGACCACCTGCGCGCGGTACGGGACTCCGGCGGCGAACGGCCGCTCAACCCGACCGGGGAGCCGAACCCGCTGCTCGACGTGGTGACCCAGGTGCTGCCGAAGCGGTTCCGCAAGAGCCGCTGGACCATCGAGGGCCTGGCCGATCACCCGGGAGGCCGCCTTTCGGCGACCCTGAACCCAGGCACAGCCACCGCCCTCGGGGACACCCTGGTCGGCGGGCGGCTGAAGCTGGTCGCGACCCGGTCGCGACCGTTCTACCACGAGGCGGCGGTCATCGACCTGTCGCTGCAGCGCGACATCGGTGGAGTGGGCTACGGGCTGACCCACGTTCAGCCGGAGGTCAACTACGCGCGCTACGGCTTCCGGCTCAACACCAAATCGGTGTCGCGAGATCGAACGACCTCGAAGGACGTGGCCGCGGCTCCGTCGTTCACGGCAGCCGTGACGAACCTGATCAAATCCCTTGCGTTCGGACTGTCGTTCAAGCGGACTGCCGCTCGCGTCAAGGGGGAAGGGCTCACCACGACCGACGCCGCGCGGGACACGTTCTTCATGCCCGGCGCGGCCGGCCTGTATGAGAGCCGGGGTCGGGTCGTGGCCCGGATGGAGCTGGTCCGTGAACCGTCCCGGTTCGCCCGTACGGTGCTGCCGTGGCTCAGCACTCTGCTCGGTCGGGCGTTCAGCTCCACGCGGCAGCCCGCGCAGGCGCAGGCGGATGTCGACGAGGTCCTCGTCGTGCCGTTCGACCTCACCCGACCTGACATGCAGACGCGGCCCGCCTCGGCGTCCGGCGAGGTCGAGGAGCTGCCGGCCGGCAGCGACCTGCCGGCCGCGTCGCGGGTGCTGCCGGTCACGAAGGACCGGCTGCTCAGCCGCAACATGTTCGCCTTCGGCGTGGATCCGGAGCGGCTCAACGAGCTCCGCCGGCTCGCGCTGCGGCGGCTGCGCGGTGAGGATGTCAGCCCGGACGCGTCCGCGGGACGCCCGACCCGTTCGGTGCGTCGCCTGCTCGCGGCCGGTCAGCGCAGCAAGGACGCGGTCGAGATGTTGTTCAGCTATCCCGTGTTCACCCGGCAGCTGGAGAACTTCGTCAGCGCGGGCGGGCTGGAACCCACCCTGGTCGCCGACGGCGGACCGGTGACCGACAAGCGCGGGTCGGCAGGGATCCGGGTGAGGAAGCTGGCCAACGCGCGAGTGCTCAACTACGTCGACGGCTGGCACGAGTTCACCACCTACAACTTCACGGAGCACAAGCAGTCGCTCGGCCGGAGGGAGGCCGAAGCCCAGGACCTGCGCCTGGCCGCCGCACTGGGGGCGGTAAGTGTGACCGTCGGCGCGTCATTCACCCAGGGCGCGAGCGAGTCGTCGATGGCGGTGCTCAAGTCGCAGTGGCCGATGTACGGCTATCTGCTCGCCATGCCCTGGCTGCGGGTCGCGGTCGACGCGATCGTCGATGTGAAGGTGCAGGCTCGCAGCCGCCGCGGCCTGCTGCGCTCGTTCCGCCGGAGTCGGCCGACCGAAGGCACCTTCCTGGCCCCTGAGCTCTATGTTCTCGCCCTCTCACCGCAGGCGAGCCTCGAATTCGGCATCTTCCACCCGCGGGGCATTCCGACCCCGGCCGGCTATTACCTGCCCAGCCACGAGGTGTACACCGACCGCAGCGACACCGCTGAGGCCAGGTCGCGCCGGGCTGAGGAGCTGCACGCTGCCATGTCCTTTCCGAAGGTCGGCGGGGCACGGATCGTGCACGTGACGACCGAGATCGCCGCCGACGGAACGATCCGGTTCCAGCACGGGGGCCAGAAGCTGACGGTGGAGCAGTTCCACAGTGACGTGCTTGTGCCGCTCAACCTCGGCTCGGCCGAGAGTCTCGGTAACGACGTCCTCGCGATCGTCGGCTCGAACGTCAGCCGGCCGGGCAACACCCCGTCGGCTGCGCGGCAGCTCTTCGACCTGGTCGGTCGACCGGTCGTTGCCGCCACGAGCCGAGTCCACACGACTCCCGACGGCCACGTTCTGGCCGGTGAAATCCAGACGTTCGGCGGCCAGCAGTACATCGCCGACACGGGCCATTTCGTCGTTCACTGGCGTCCGGACCCCGACGCCGACCCCGACACCGCACCTGATGCGCGAGTGCGCTCGGTTCCGCTCTACGTCGACCTGGCCGACAGCCTGCGCGAGTTGGACGTCCAGACGCCGCAGAAGCCGGTGTTGCCACCCCTCGCGCCGTACGCGTGGGACGCTGACGCGGTCTCGGGTTCCGAGGGCGACGCGGTAGCCGGCTTCACCCCGGCACCGGGGGTCGCCCCGGCGCTGGCGTCGCTGAGCGCGCTGCCCTTCGCCAACGGTGTCGTCCTCATCCATCCCCTTGACTCGCCGCCCACGGCGGAGGCACTGGACGCGGCGGCTGCGGCGGTCACGCCGGCGGGCACGACAAGCATCGTCGCCGCCGAAGGAGTTGACCCGGTAAGCCTGCTCATCGCGATCAGCCGGATCATCCCGCAGCTGCCCCCGGACCGCCGCCAGGCGCTGCGGCTGCCGGCCGACCTCGGCCTGCCCGACCAACCCGGCCAGCTGTCATTGGCCGGTTCGATCGAGCGCCTGCACGACATTCCGGTCCGCACGGTGCTGGGGCCGGTGGAGAACAAGAACACCTTCGCCGAGCGAATCGTTCCCGATCTCCTCCAGGCCGACCCGGCGTCGGGCCGGCCGGTGGTCCACGTCATCGGTGGCCAGACCGGGGCCGGAAAGTCCGTCGTCACGCAGGCCCCCCGAGCCGAGATGCAGCAGCTGTCGGGCCGGCACGTCAACATCAACATGGACTTCTACACGTCCTATCATCCGAGCTACCAGCAGGCCCTGATCGACAATCCCGAGACGGCGAGCGCCCGGGTTCGGGAGGACACGCAACAGTGGTGGGAGGCGGCCCACGCCTACGCGATCACCCATCGCTACAACGTGCTCGTCGAATCGGCGATGGCGACCGAGGAGGAGTTCGAGGGCCTGATCCGTCAGTACCGCCAGGCCGGTTACGAGGTCCGGGTCGATCTGCTGGCCGTGCCCGAGTATGTCAGCGTCACCGGTATCCATCGGCGGGCCAACGAGGCGGAGCGCACCGGGCAGCCGAGACGGGTCGTCCCGCAGGCCGACCACGACCGGACGTTCGCGGGGGTGCTGCGGGGGGCCCGGGCGCTCGACGAGCAGGATCTGGCCGACCGGGTGCGGGTGCTGCGGCGCGACGGAACCGACGTGTACCACAACCAGCTCGGGTCCGACGGCGAATGGCCGACGCCCCCGAACGCCGCCGCGGTCGTGGCTCAGGAGCAGTTGCGATCCACCTCGGACGAGCGCAGGTGGCACGCGAACACCCTGGACACGCTGCTCCGCGGCCCCCGTCACGACGCGGTGAGAAAGCAGCTCGAGGGCCTCGAAACGCTCAGCCGGGCCGTCAACACACCACTGCCCTTCGACACGGTCCTGTCGCCCGACCCGGCGGCGCCACCGCTGCGCGACGTGCCCGCCGATCGGCTCGGCGCGGACTGGGTGAGCGCCTACGACGACCTGATGCGCGACATCATCGAGGCCGAGGCGGCCGACCAACAACGAGTGACTCTCAGGTTCCAGCGTGCGGTCGCGGGCATCGGGCGGCGCCGCTACATCGGCGGCGGCCGCTCGCGGGTCGAGCAGGTGCTCCTCGCGAGCTTCGGCGAGCAGCTGAGCCAGCGCCTCGGTGCCTGGGACACCACCGAGCGCGGGGTGGCGCTGATCCGCGACCACGTCGTAGACGTTCTGCGGGACGACATCGCCCGGTACCTCAACGGCGACGCTGACCACCCACTGACGGATTCCCTGGACGGCCTGGGAATTATCGACGTCGACGACCCCGTCGAGCGCCTACGTTTCATCGATGCGATCCGCGAGAACGGCCCGTGGGACCGTGACGCCAGCATGGCCATGGCTCACATTCAGCTGTCGGCGCTCGGGCTTGCCGCAGTGGTACTGGACCAGGCGAGGCCGCTGCACTACGGCCGGGAGGAGGTCCGACCGACGGCCTACCTGTGGGCTGCGCCGGACGGCATCGACGCGGTCACACCGGTGTCGCCGCACGACCCGGTGCGGGATGTTTCGGAGTTCGTGGAGGCCCGACCCGCTCCGGCGGCTCCGTCGCTAAACAGTCGGGTCGAGGAGCTCCTCGGTGGCTACGGCCTTCTCCTCGACGCGCGGTTTGATCGAGCTCGACGAGCGGCCGAGGCGGGCCAGCACTCGGCCACGCCGGCGCAGCTCGACCGCGCCCGCGACGCCTTTGTCGCAGCCCTCGACGAGCACGAGGAGTACCGGCTGGCGTCCACACTCGGCATCGTCCTACGGCAAGGCTTCCGGCTGCTGACGATGGTCATGTTGGACCCCGACCCCCAGGTCGTGGCGGCGCTCAAACGGCTCAACGACGAGTTCGGCACAACCTACCCGGTGGATGACCCGCTCCAGTTGGACGGTGTCATCGCGATGGCCGAGGAAACTGTGCGGAATCTCCAGTCGGCGGTCACGCTGAGCCCGTCGGAGGCCCGCGCGCTCCTCCGCAAGGAGTACGTCACCCCGCCCGAAGGTCCAGGACGGCAGCCGGACGGGCCGTCAACCACGGAAAGGAACCTGGACGGACATTTCGTCGACGTCTGGCTGGATCTGGACGTGGCCATGACCCGCCTGCCGGTCTGGGATCGCAACCAGATCAGCGAACTCGGGTGGGGCCGGTACCTGGTGGCCCGGACGAGCCCGAGCGAACTGCGCGCGGTGCTCGAAGGCGCGACGGGAGGTGCCTACGAACCAGAACACCTGTCGTCGACGTGGATATCCGGCCTGGCGCCGCTGCACGGCGTGACCTGGCGTGATGTCGCGAGCATCAGGATCCTCTGGGGCGTATGGGGAAATCAGCCCGCCTTGGGCGTCTTGAGCCGGCGTCAGGCCCAGGCCCTCGGTAGCGCTCTGCGGACGCGCACCGGCACCGCGGCTGTATATGTCAGCGAGAACATCAACGTGGGGGCGCACGCCACGTTCGACCAGTGGGTCGAGCAGCGCCTTCGGGACTGGTTCGACCTCGGGACGCGAGACGAGGTGGGCCCGGCCGAACTCGCCGCCGCCCAGCTGCTGGACGATCTGGTGGCCGGTCATCCGTGGGCACAGTTCGCCTCCCGCGCCGCGATGGATGCGCTGGCGACCGAGGTGGGCATCCGGCGCGACTCGCCGGACGAGGCCCGCGCTGAGCTGTTCGCGCGGGCCCGCGCACAGAGTGGCCGGGCGCCGTTCAGGAGCGAGGAGACGCTGACCGGACGGCTCGGTCTTCCGGCGTCGTCGGCGTTGGTGAATGAGTTCGTCAACGCTCGCGCAGAGGCCGCCGGCCTGGTGACCACGCCGCCCGACCTCGTCGCGGAGCTCGACAACTGGAGTTGGGTGTTGGCCGGGGCCGCGGCCGCCCGATCGGACCTGACCGCCGACGGCTATCTGCGCGATCTGGCCTTCGACCGTGCCGTGGACCGGGCTCAGGAAAAGCTCGACGCTGCACGCCGCCTGCGCGAGGAACACGCGGCCGCGATCGCCGAAGCGTTGCGGGGCACCGAGGGCGATCCCGCCGCCTTGAACGTGGTGGACATCCTTACTGCCGCGCTGAATCTCACCACGCACACCGCGGCGCTGCGAGAGGTGGACGCGTCAATCCGGGACCACCGCAAGTCGGTCAACCGTCTGTTCACCCGACACGCCGAGCTACTGCGGCCCGAGGGCGATGATCACCAGAACCGCGTCAACCGGTTCGGGTCCGCCGTCCTGGCCTTCCGCGAGCGGACGCGCTACCTTCGGCACTGGATCGACGCAGGCAAGGCCGCCGGGCGTGACGTGACCGCAGTGCGCCGCGACTGGGAGCGAGTTTCCCGGGAGGTCGATCGCGCCCGGGGCGTCGTGCGCCGCTGGCAGACCGAGACGCCCGCCGCGGGTGGGGCCGCGTACGAACTGCTCAAACTGTGGGCCGTGCGGCAGGCGGAGACCACGCTGGACGGCGACCTTCGCGCCCTGCAGGCCAGCCTGGAGTCGTGGTTGTCCGACCTCAAACCACCCACCCAGCAGGAGACCTCCCCCCTGCGTCGGCAGCTGCTCGGCCTCCGGCAGAGACTCTCCGACACCGCCGAGCACCGGGCGTCGGTCGACCGACGCGCAGACAACCTGCTGCAGGCCCTGGCCGTGGCCGGCGACGACGGAGAAGCGGGTCTCGACGTGTCTGCCCTGCGGGCGCGGATCGGCGGCGCTGTCGCCGACGTCGCGAACGCCGCCGCGCGGGCGCTGCCCCTCGACTCGGACACCAACCCGTACGACTACTCGCCGCACCAGGTGCGCGAGCACCATGCCTCGCTCACCGAGCAACTGCGGGCTGCTGAGGCCCTCGAGCAGGTGGTGACCGAGGGCGAGGAAGCCGCGCGTGGGGTCAGGGCGCCTGCCGGCCTGGTGCGGCAGATCGAGCAGCTCCGTGCCGAATGGTCCGCGCTCGACGAGGAGTTCGTTCCCGACGTGGCTCTCGGCCACTTGCGGGACGCGCTGGGAGCACTGACGGCGGCCGGGGTCGAGACGTCCTCGATCCAACGGGACATCGACGACGCGGAAGGCCGGGTAGCGAGCTGGCCGCAGCCTTCCGGGCGGCTGTTGCACGGCTGGATGTCAGGAGTCGACCTGCTCGATGCCCACCGGGACCTGATCGCGTTGCGGGCGGCGGTCGCTGCCGGCCGGGAATACCGCCGTCTCTTCGAGGGCTTGTTCGAGCAGGTCGAGCGCCTGCGCGCCGGCACACCGGTGACGCCGATCGAACCGCCGATCACCGCGTTGCTGGGCGGTCTTCCCGACACGTCCCTCGCCTTCACCGCCGAAGCCATCCCGATGCGGGTCGAGGCCGCGCCGGCGCCCACCTCGGACGACGCGGCCCACGTCGCGATCCTCGAACCGAACCGGGCGGCACTTCCGAGGACACGTCCGCGCCCGCCCGGAATCGTTGCCGAGGGCCACGTCACCGCGTTCCAGGAATTCCTGGCGGAATATCCGGAGTGGCAGGTCTCTGAGGAGGAGACCGACCGTCGGATCATCGACCTGACCTCGATCGCGGCCAATGTGAGGCTAGAAGATCACGTAGGTGTGCTGCGCGACGAGGTTGTCGTCGAGCGGCTCGACCTGCTGAGGCAGCTCTTTCCGTGGAACGAGGACCACGAGTACAGCGCATCCTTGCTCTCGGCGGTAAACGATCTGTTGCTTTCCACCGCGCTCGTGCCGACCCGCCAGAATGGCCACCGTCGAGAGGTCTTGCGCGTTCTGTCGCCCGATACGCTTTCCTCGGTGCTCCTAGGGCTTGTCGACGATGTGGACGAGGGTCGAGACCCGTTCGACGACTCGGGCACACTGGCCCACATCGGCTACCGGCCCAACCAAGCCCTGGCTGAGCGGCTGGCCCGGCTGAGCCTGCTCAACCTCCGGCCGGAGACGCGGCAGGAACTGCGCGCCGACCGGCTGCTCGAACTGGTTCTGGCCAGCGACGCCCTGGGTGAGATGATGCTCGTGGGTCAAACGCCCGGGTTCATCCCGTCCTTCGCCGCCGCGGCGGCCATCGACCAGGAGGTCCTGCTCCGGTCCTCGTCGCTGATCCCGGTCCTGCTCCTCATCGGGCGCCGGCTGGCCGACGCGATCGAGCGGAGTTTCGGGGCAGCCACCCCGAATCGTGGCCAGGTCGACGGGCCACGAGCGACGTTCACGCAGCACGCGATGCGCGAGATCGCCGACGCCAGGTCCGCGTTCAACCGCATCGAGCGTGCCCTGACATCCTTGCTCGACAGCGCCGCCGGCCCGGTGACCGTCGCCCGCGTCGGGGAGGTTCGGGTTGCGCTGATCGGTGACTGGCAAACGGCGATGCAGCGCGTGGCGCTCCTTCTCACGTCCCCCGCCCCGCGGGCGACCTGGCCCAGCCCGCTGGGCGGGGAACGCCCCTCGGTGCCCGGGGTGCTGAGGCGATCGCCGTCGCTGACCTCCTTGGCTTCCGTGCGAAGCCTGCCGGCCAGTGGCTCACGCCGTGTGCCGCGATTCGACACGAACGCCTATCGCCGACTGGTCTACCAGGTCTTCCGATTGCCTGGCGTCGTCGAGTGGCAGCTGATCAAGGGTGAAGCGTCCACAGATTTCCAGGCCGGGCGGAAGCTCTGGGATCGCGTGCGGAGCCTCGGGGCCATGCTGGTCGGTCCACCGGACGCACTGCGCTATGTGTCGGTGTTCACCTCCACCGCCGGGCCGATGTTCGAGGTGCTCGATTTCGAGTCGATGTTGGTACATCACATCCCCCAGCGCGAGATCGTGAAATGGGCCAGCACGCTTCCTCAGCCGGCAGCACCGGGTCGGGCCGTGCTCGCCGGTAACCTGACCTTCGCGGGGGGACGGCTGGTCGCGAGCGGTCAGCCGTGGTCGGCGGAGGACCTGCTCAATGCCGTACAGGTGAGCAGCTCCGGACCGGAGCGACACGTCGTCTGGTTCAACACCGGAGCCGACGGTAGCCACCGCAACCGAGCACATGCCGAACGGGCCGCACGGGCGTTGCCGGCGTCCGGCGAGCTGTGGCTCATGCTGAACGGCAACGGCGGGCAGATTTATGTAGACGGACGGGAGGTTTTCCCCGATGTCCTGGCCGACGTGCTGGTGGAACTCGGTCTGCGATTCTCGACGGCGGTCGTGCTGGCGGACGAAGCCGCGATAGGCGACTTCGTCGTCAACCTCCGCGCCAGTCTGGAAGCCGGTCTGGCGGCTGAGGAGAAGCCGGCCCTGGTGACGGTGCGGGCGACCAGGGCGCAGGTCGCGGTCGCGGCCGAGGGCACCGTGTTTGCCGTGATGGTGGCCCGTCGGGCGGACGGAACGCCCTATGTCACACGGTTGGCGGAATTCGAGGACACGAGCACCAGCCGGCCCGAATCGGTCGGGGGAGCGGCCTCCCTGCCGGCGGGCGCGGATCCGCTCGAACAGCGCGGAGCGATCATGCTCATGGGGGTCCTGCACCCGGTGCCGATGACCGGCGTGTCAGGTCACTTCGGCGATGTGCGCTTGGCAGCCGGTGAAGGTGTCGTGGCCATCGGTCAACGGCTCGGCCGACCGCCGATGTCCGGGCTGGCCCTGCTGCCCTACCTACGGTATGCCCGGCTGATTCTTGATCACCGCCGCTGGAACACGGTTCGGGACGGCCACGGCTCGTTCCACGTCGTGGTGCGGTCCAACGACAGCGGGGACCGGGTCATCGTGCCGGTGGCCGGTGGCGCCGAGCAGGCTCTCGACGCGGTCGGTCTGACCCGGGTGCTGTCCGACCCGAACAGCGACCGAACACCCGAGCTGCGCGTACGGATCGTTGTCGACGGTCCGGATCTGAGCGAGGAGTTCATCAACCTGCTCTCCCGGGAGCTCGAGGCGGGCCAGGGCAGGCCGGCCGCAGTGGAGCAGATCGCGCTGCCTCGGACGGGCGGGACCACCTCCGCGGTCGGCGGCGGTCGCGTTCCCGCCGGCCCGGGAAATGCCCCCGCTCGATCGGCACTACAACGGGGGAGTGAGCCACCGCTGACGCAGGCCGAGCGGAAGGCCGCGTTGGTGACTGAGTTCGGGCCCGAAGGTGCCGAACTGCTGCTGCTGGACGCGGCGGCGATCGTGCGACGGGTCGGCCTGGGGGTGCCAGAGGAATCCGATCTGGCCGCTGCGCATCCGGTGCTCGGCGCGCTTGGCGAGGCGACACGTTCCCGGCTGACCCCGGTTCAGGAGATCGAGCTGATCGTCGGGGACGCGCCGGTGCTGCTCGACGTCGCGGAGGCACTGCGGGCCGACTACCACGCCGCGGTGGCGATTGCCCGGGAGTTCGGTCGTCAACGACGCGGGCCGGATGCGGCGGAGCCGGCCGAGACGCTACCGATGCTGAACCGCCCGCTTGCGGCGCAGGCCGCCGTGTTGGCCGATGCGGGCCGCTACGCGGCGTGGACGGCGCCGGATGGGGACTGCTGGTTCAGTTCGGTCGGCCGTGCGGCGGCGGAGGTGAAGGAGCCGACGTCCCAGATCGCGAAATTGACCGCGTTGACCTCGCAGGAGCTGCGCCGTCACCTCGGCGACCTGCTCGACGGGTCACCGGAGCACAGCACGGCGCTCGCCGCCCTGGCCGGCTCGGTAGAGCGGTACCGGGCGTTCCGGGACGAGCTCAACCAGCCGGGGCAGTGGACGCACGAGCTGTGGGACGAGTTCCTGCGGATGGCGCCGGATCTGCTGGAGGTCCCGGTGTCGGTGCTCAACGTCGACGGGGTCGAGACCTTCTACGGACCGGACGGCGGACCGGTGCTACGCCTGGTGCGTCCGGGCAACCATTACATGCCGGCGTTGCGCTGGCCGTCGGCGCGCCTGTATTTCCCGGGGCCGGGTGCGGGGGCGGATGGGGTTGCCGGGGCGGCGCTTCCGGAGGTGGCTGGTTGGCTCGTCGTC
>NZ_JBFAAF010000035.1:0-76611 GCF_040639595.1 Micromonospora sp. NPDC023814 | reverse complement strand
CCGCCGTGCCCGGCGCAGGGATCAAGCCTGACCGCCCGGAGCCGGGCACGGCGGGCCACACCCCCACCACCACGCACCGCAACCCAACACCCCACACCACGACCCACAGCAAGCAGGAACCAGAGAACAAGCCGACGCCCGCCGGGAAACCTCCCGACGGGCGTCAGCCGTTTCGCGGTGCCCGGGCACTGCCCGAAAGGCGCTCACCGTCAGCGCGCGGCCCCCATGCCGAAGCGGTGGCGCTTGCGCCAGACCAGCGACAGCAGCAGAAGCACCGCGCCGGCGCCGACGAGGCCGCCGCCGAACTTCATCGGGGTGCTCAGGCTGTCGCCCGTGACGGGCAGCGGCGCCGGGGAGTGCTTCTTCAGCACGGTGAGCGTCGCTGTCGCCACCTTCTCCGACGACTCACCGACGGCGCGGAAGGTGTAGGTGCCGTGGTGGCGCGGCGTGTAGGTCGTGCGGAACTCGCCCTCTCCGTCGGCCGTGACCTCCCAGCGCCTCGGGTTCGGCTGCGGGGCCTGCTGGAACGAGACGGGCGCCATCGCGACCATCTCACCGTTGCTGCGCCGCGCCTGCTGGTCGCCGAGAACGGGGGCGGCGAGCGGCGCCGTGCCGGCGGTGATCACGACCGTCTCGCCCGGCGTCCAGCCGGTGCCGATCAGCGTGGCGGTCTGACCGACCACGACGGTCGTCGGGCTCACCGCGAGGGTCGCGGGGCCGGGCGCGTAGGGCGGTGGTTGGGTCTCGCTCGGCGCCGGCTGCGGCTGCGCCGCCCCCGCGGCGGACGGCGCGGCCACCACGGCCAGACCGACCGCAAGCGCCATGATGATGCGGGATAGCCGCATGATTGGTTCCCTCCTACTGGTCACAGCTTGGTGCGGAAACAACTTGGGTGGTCCATGGGGTGGCGGTGGGGGTCAGCCACAGCTCGGCCGTACCGACGCCGGTCTTCGCGGTGAGCACGGTGACCTCCAAGGTGCGGGAGCCTCCCGGGCCGACCTCGACGTTCGCCGTGGTCACCTGGCGGCGCCGTTCGGTGCCGCTGCCCACCGCCGTCTCGACGCCGTCGAGGTGGGTGGTGAGCACGGTCCCGCCGGCGGGGCTGTACACCGACACCAACGTGCGGGCGGTGTACGGGTCGCCGGCCAGGCCGAGGCCGAGGACCGACTTGCTGAGACCCGACTTGGGCGCCGACGATCGCAGGGTGACCCGGAGCCGGAGCTCCCGGCGGCCGTCGGTCCGGCAGTCGCCGACGGTGAGAGTCGCCGTCTGCCGGAGGTAGTAGCCGAGCTTCGCGCCGCTGCCGTCGTTGAGGAACACGCCGACCGTCGGCACGGTGTCCTTCTCCGGAAGCACCCCGGCCATTCGGCTGTCGCCGATCGTCCGTTGCTCTTCGGGTCGGGCACTCCAGAACAATATCCGGCGTTCAGTGACAGCACGGTCAAATGCGGACAATAACCCCTTCGGGTCGTATTTCTTCGTGACCAGCGCGTCGAACACGGCGGCAGCGGAGGCCGCGAAGAAGGCGTCCTGCCCCTCGTTGTCCATCCGCTGGTAGCTGTCGCCGAGCACCGTCTGGACGACCTTCTCCGCGGCCAGCGGGACGCCGCCGGGCACCATCACCGGGCCGGTGGCCTTGAGCAGGTACGACAGCACCACCGGGTCGACGGCGAGCACGCCGTCCACCGTGGTCCCCGTACGCCGGCGGAACATCTCCCGGTAGAGCGCGGCGGCGGTCGGGAAGTGCGGGGTGAGGTTGACGTCCGCCGGATAGATCCCCGGCAGGTCGGCCCAGAGGTGACGCACCTCCGCGGGCACCTTCAACGGCGGCTGGAACCGGCCCAGCGCGCTGCTGGTGCCCTGCCGCCCCATCCGGACCCGGCCGTCGTCGGCGTGGATCACGGCGTACGCGCCGATCATGCCGCCGGTGGCGCGCAGCTCGGCCGGGTTCTGGGACACCACGAGATAGGTGCGGGGGCCGGCGGCGCCCAGCAGGGGCGGGAGCAGCCGGGTGGCCTGGTCCGCCGCGTCGGTGAGGCCCGCCAGGCGGTCGATCTCTCCGCGCAGGTCGACGAGCGCCTGCCGGACCTGGCTCACCAGGCCGTCGGTGGGCACCGTGGCCAGGCTGCTCCGGGTGCCCTGCACGGCCGCGTTGACGCTCGTCAGTTCCGCCGAGACCGTCCGCAGCCGGGCCACGTCGAGCCGCCCACCCGCCGGCACCAGGCTGGCCAGGTCGGTGCGGAGCAGCAGCGGGAACGCCTGCCGGGCCAGGTCGTCGACGGCGACCGAGATCTGCCGCACGGCGGCCAGGTTGTCCCCGGCGTACGGAGTGTGCCGGCCGAGCCACCAGCCGGGGTCGCCGGTCGCCGACCTGGCCTTGCCCGCCTGCTCCTGGAGCGCGGCCAGCGTGCGCTGCGCGCGGGCCGTGTCGCCGCCGACCACCTGGGCGCTGAGCTCCCGGGCCAGCCCGGCGGCGTTGAGCAGGTGGGCTCGGGCCTGCCAGCCCCGGAAGCCCACCCAGCCGCCGGTCACCAGGAGCAGCGAACCCGCCACGAGGCAGGCGAGAAGTGCCCGGCGAAGTTGCCGACGCCGCCGGGGCCGGCCCCGCCGCCGACGCGTTCTCTGGCTCTCCGTCACACCACACGCCCCTTCACGGAAACGGACAGAAGATCCCATTCCTCCGCCTGTTCCTAACAGGTAACGATCGTTTTCGCCGGTAGATGACGGTATTGGTCGGTACGCGAGTGTTGCTCGCGGCTCAGCGACGAGTGGCGCGGCCGGCAGCCGCGTCGTACAGCAGGCGTTCGATCCGGTCCACGCCCGCCGGCATGGACATCTCCCGCAGGTACGCCTCCCGGCCGCGCCGGCCCATGTCCACTCGGGCGGGCGGCGGGATGGTGGCGGCCAGCCAGAACCGGTCGGCCAGGCTCGCCCAGTCCTCCGGCGGGCAGGACAGCCCGGCCCGGGCCCGCTCCACCAGCTCGGCGGTGTCGCCCCCGGCCGAGGCCACCACGGGCGCGGCGCAGGAGAACGCCGCCTGGAGCTTCGCCGGCAGGGTGCTGCTCAGCTCCGGGAGGTCGCGCAGCATGACGAGCTGGTAGTCGGCGGCGGCGTACAGCTCCGGCATGTCCAGCGGAGACCGGCGTTCGACGAAGCGCACGTTGTCGGCGCGCAGTTCGGCGGCGAGCCCCCGCACCCGCCGCTCGTCCGCGCCCGAGCCCACCAGGACGAGGTCCATGGTGCGGTCCAGCGCCGCCGCCGCCCGTACCGCCGTCTCCAGGCCCTGCCGGGCGCCGATGGTTCCGGCGTGCATCACCACGCAGCGGTCGTCGCGGCGCACCAGCCGGCGCGCCGCCCCGCTGGGCCGCGCGGGCTGGAAGATCCGCTCGTCGGTCCAGTTGAGCACCACCTGCACCCGGGCCGGGTCGGCGCCGGCGGCCACGACCTTGTCCCGCAGCGACGGCGCGGAGACCGCGATCCGGTCGGCGGCACGGTAGGCCCGGGTCATCGCCGCGCCGATCCGCGCGGCCCACCGCCCGTTCCCGGCGCCGGTCGGCTCGTCCGCCGCCCAGACGTCCTGCACGTGGACGACGGTCGGCACCCGGCCCAGCAGCCGCAGCAGGCCCGCGGCGGCGAAGGCGGTCGCCGGCGGCAGGTGGACGTAGAGCGCGTCGACGTCGGCGAGGTACGGCCGCCCGGTCAGCGTGGCGCTGCCGGCGAAGGAGAGGTAGCCGGCCATCCGTGTGCGCAGCGACCCGTCGCCGGCGCTGTAGCGCGGGACCCGGCGGACGGTCAGCCGCTCGCTGCGGGTCTCGTGACGCCACCGCTGTCGCCACCCCGGGTAGACGTGCCCGCCGGGATAGTCGGGGAAGCCGGTCAGCACCTTCACCTCGTGTCCCCGCACCGCGAGTTCCTCGGCGAGGCTGCCCGGGATGAACGCCGGCTCGGGCGGGAAGTGGTAGGACAGGATCCCGATCCTCATCGGCGTGCCTCCGTCCGGGTCGGGCGGTTCGGCGCGGCACGGCGTGGTGGACGCGTCGGGCCCGCGTACGATGCCCGCATCCCCTCCACGTCCGGCCGGCACCGACGGCCGGCGGCCGGCGCGGCGTTGCCCGCGCGAGCACCGACGAGAGGGATCCAGATGGTCGACCGCGTGTTGTTCGTCTGCCACGCCAACCTGTGCCGGTCCCCGATGGCCGAGTACCTCGCCCGCCGCCTGCTGGCCGGGCAGCCGGTCGTGGTCTCCAGCGCGGGCACCGACGCCGTCGACGGCCTGCCGATGCACCCGTACGCGGCGGAGGTGGCGACGTGGGCCGGCGGTGACCCCACCGGCTTCCGCACTCGGCGGTTGCGCGGGGAGTACCTGGTCGGGGCGACGCTGGTCCTGGCGGCCACCCGACGCCAGCGCTCGGTCTGCACCGCGCTCGCGCCGGCGGCGCTGCACCGGACGTTCACCCTGCGCCAGTTCGCCCGGCTGGCCGAGGCCGCGGACGCCGCGGATCCGGCGGACGACGCGATCGCGGACCCGGCCGACGGGCCCGTGCGGGCCGCGGTCCGGGCGGCCGCCCGCGCCCGGGGGCGGCTGCAACCCGCCACTCCCGACGCGGACGACCTGGTGGACCCGATCGGCGGGACCGCCGCCGACTTCCGACGCTGCGCCGAGGAGATCGAACGGTCCCTGCGACCCCTCGCGGCGCTCATCGGGACAGCCGGGTGAGTTCCTGCGTGCGGTCGCTGAGGCCGTCGATCCGCTCCGCGTGCCGGGCGGTCTTGGCCCGGTCGGCCGGCACGTCCGTGGGCCCGCCGGCCGCCACCCGGTAGGCCTCGTACTGGTAGGCCTCGGCCTTGGCCACCTTGGCCATGTTCAACACGCAGCCGAGCAGCCGGACGGAGACCGAGTGCAGGGAACGCGCGGCGGCGGCCACCTGCGTCCGCGAGGTGCGTCCCTGCTGGGAGACCAGGAGCGCGCCGTCGGCCTGCACGGCCACCACCACGCCGTCGGTGACCGCCAGCAGCGGGGCGGTGTCGATGATGACGATGTCGGCCGACTCCCGCAGGGCGAGCAGCAGGTCCGCCATCGCCTTCGAGCCGAGCAGCTCGCTGGGGTTGGGCGGCGCCGAGCCGCTCGGCAGCACCAGCAGGGACTTGTCGCCCCAGCGCTGCACCACGTCGCCGACCTGGACGTCGCCGACGAGCACGTCGGTGAGCCCGATGCCGGCGTCGAGCCCCAGGTAGTCGGCGACCTTCGGCCGGCGCAGGTCGGCGTCGACCAGCAGCACCCGCCAGCCGGCCTCGGCCAGGGCGATCGCGAGGTTGCAGGAGAGCGTGGTCTTGCCCTCGCCCTGCAGGGCGCTGGTGACCGCGATGACCCGGGCGGGCTCGTGCACGTCGACGAAGCGCAGGTTGGTACGCAGCTTGCGGACCGCCTCGGCGCGGGCGGAGTTCGCCGCGTCGCCCACGATCAACGGCTCCGACTTCGCCGTGCTCTCGAACGGGATCTCACCGAGCAGCGGGCTGCCAGTGGTGCGCTGCAGGGCGGCGGCGTCGCGCAGCCGGACGTCGGCCACGCCGCGCAGGATCGCCAGGCCCACGCCGGCGAGCAGCCCCAGCAGCGTCCCGATGACGACGTTGCGGACCGGCTGCGGCGAGACGGGGCTCGAACTGACCCGCGGCCCGCTGACCACCTCGATCTTGATCGGGCCGGCCTTGCCGTCCTGGGTCGTCTCCACCTTCTGCACCAGCTCCACGAACTTCGCGGAGAGCAGCTCGGTGACCTTCAGCGCCCGGTTCTGGTCCGTGTCGGTCACCGACGCGCGCAGCAGGACGGTGCCCGTCTCGGTGGACGTGCTGACCCGACGCTGGACCTCCTCGGCGGTGAGCCCGATCGCGTTCTCGGCCACCACGCTCTGCGCCAGCCGGTCGCTGGTCAGCAGTTCCGCGTACGACTTGACGCGCTGCTGGAGGAAGAGGCCGCCCTGGTAGGCGTCCGTGACGCCCTGGCTCGGCGTGGTGACGAAGAAGGTCACCGAGGCGACGTACCGGGGCTGGGCCCGGACGGTGACGAGGGCGGTGACGCCGAGCGCGACCATGACGGTGAGGAGCACGATCCACCAGTGCCGGCGCACGAGGCGGAGTTGGCGGTACAGGTCCATCAGGCGCGCCTCCGTACCAGGCCGGTAACGCCAAAGAACTTCACGAAAACCCCCAAGGTCGACATAATCTCGTGAAACCATTAAAGCGACTCATACGACCTATGTCCTGAGTTATGCATTTTCACCCCTTGACATCCACGCCCGACCCACCAACCGACAAACGGGCGTGCGGCGTTCCGGGACGCGGGGAGAAACGAACGGGCGTGACGTTTCCGACGGCGAACCGTCCCGACTCGCCGGTGGCGGCTGCGATGGATAGGGTCGGTGACGGTGTGCCGGGAAGCCTGGTCGGCAGATGCCCCCTGCTGCCCCGACACCAAGGTGGACCTCGCGCATGAGCGACCGCGCCCCGCACACCGGCCCCTCCCGCCCGACCCGCCGGCTCTTCTCGCGTACGTCCTGGCCGGAGGCCCGCTTCCTGGCCGACGTGCTGCGGACCGAGACGGTCGGCGGCGGTCTCCTCCTGCTCGGCGCGGTGATCGCGCTGGTCTGGTCGAACTCGCCCTGGGAGTCCGCCTACCAGGCCCTCGGCGGCTGGGTGCCGTGGGCCGGCGGGGCGAGCCTGCACCTCGACCTGAGCCTCTCCGCCTGGGCGGCCGACGGCCTGCTCGCGGTCTTCTTCTTCGTGGTCGGGCTGGAACTGAAGCGGGAATTCGTCGTCGGCGAGTTGCGGGACCCGCGACGAGCGGCCCTGCCGGTGGTCGCGGCGGTCGGCGGAATGGCGCTACCGGCGCTGATCTACGTCGCGGTCAACCTGGCCGCCGGCGGCGACGGCCTGCGGGGCTGGGCCATTCCCACCGCGACGGACATCGCCTTCGCCCTGGCCGTGCTGGCCGTCATCGGCTCCCACCTGCCGCAGGGCCTGCGGGCCTTCCTGCTCACCCTCGCGGTGGTCGACGACCTGCTCGCGATCACCGTCATCGCGATCTTCTACACCGACGACTTCAGCCCGCTGCCGCTGCTCGCCGCGCTCGCCCCGATCGCGGCCTTCGGCCTGCTCGTGCAGCGCCGCAGGACCTGGTGGTGGGCCCTGATCCCGCTCGCGGTGGCCGCGTGGACGCTCGTGCACGCCTCCGGGGTGCACGCCACGGTGGCGGGCGTCCTGCTGGGCTTCACGGTGCCGGTCCTGGGCAGGGACGGCGACCCGCACGGGCTCGCCGAGCACCTGGAGCACCGCTGGCGCCCGGTCTCTGCCGGCTTCGCCGTGCCGGTCTTCGCGTTCTTCGCGGCCGGGGTGTCGCTGCGGGGCGCCGACCTGGGCGCGATCGTCACGGACCCGATCGTGATCGGCGTCGTCGCCGGCCTGGTGGCCGGCAAGGCCGTCGGGATCTTCGGCTCGACGTTCCTGCTCGCCCGCTTCACCCGGGCCCAACTCGACGAGGACATCACCTGGACCGACCTGCTCGGGGTGGCGTTGCTCGCCGGGGTCGGGTTCACCGTCTCCCTGCTGATCGGCGAACTCGCGTTCGGCGCCGGCACCGCGGCCGACGACAACGTCAAGGCGGCCGTGCTCACCGGCTCGGTGATCGCGGCGCTGCTCGCCGCGGTCGTGCTGGTCCGGCGCAACGCCGCCTACCGGCGGATCGCCGAGGCGGAACGCGTGGACGCCGACCACGACGGCGTGCCGGACGTCTACCAGCGCGGGGACGGCTGACCCGGACGGCCGACGGCTGACCCTGACGGCCGACGGCTGACCCGGAGGGCCGCGGCCGGAAGCCGAGCGGAACTCCGGCGGGACGACGACCGGCCCGCCGGAGCCCGGACGGGTCAGCGGCGCCGCTCGGCCGCCCGGCGCTCCTCCTGCTCGTCGGCGAGGGCGTCGCTGACCGGCTCCATCAGGTCGTCGCCCGGCACCGCCACCTCCTCCGCCCGGTCCTGCTCGTCGGCCCGCCCGCCGGCCGGCGGCTGCGGGGCGGTGGCGCCTCCGGCGAAGCCGTACTCGTTCGGCTCGTCATGCTTGCTCATGTGGCAGTCCTCCCGCTTTCTCCGGTTTCGCCTCCTACCGCAACGGTAGGTGGTGATCCTCTTGCCCGCTGGAGGCCGCCGATAGTCGCGGCGGCGCCGCGCCGGTGAGCGCGGCCCACAGCAGCCGGCGCAGCAGGACGATCGCCGCCGCGGCCGCCAACTCCGCCCAGCCCTGGTCGACGGCCAGCCGCAGCAGGCCGGCGGCCGTGAGCAGGTCCAGCAGTACCCGCAGCGCGCAGCGCCAGGAACGCGTGCCGACCAGCGCCGCCAGGCCGGCGAACGTGGCCAGCGCGGTGGTGGCGGTGGCCAGGACACGGGTCACCTGGCGTGCTCCGTGTCCCCCACCTGCCGCTGCTCCTGGCGGATCTCCCGACCGAGGAAGTAGTTCAGCGCGGTCCGGATGGTGGCGATGGCCGCCAGCTGCCCGATCTGGGTGAAACTCGGCGAGACCGCCGTACGCAGGATGTCCGCCGCGAGCTGGAACTCCAGCCCGAGGGTGAGGAACCGCCCCAGGGAGAGCCGGATCGGGGTGAACACGGCGGCGCTGCGGTGCCGCAGCCCTTCGACCACGAACCGCAGCGCCGCCCAGGCCGCGCCGACGAAGATGACCACCGCGCCGGCGACCTCCACCGCGGTGACCAGCGACTGGTAGCCGTGGCGCAGCACCTCCTCGACGCCCACCCGCTGGCCTTACCCGGCCCGAAGGGCGGTAGTCGGCGTCAGGTGAGCTGCGCGACCGCCTCCAGGATCAGCCAGAGGCCGCAGATGGCGAAGAGCGCGGCGGCCCCGTACTTGATGGTCTTCTCCGGCAGCCTCCGGCCGAGCATCCGCCCGACCAGGATGGCCAGCGCGTCCGCCGCCACCATGCCGACCGTCGAGCCGAGCCAGGTGCCGAACCAGCCGTACTTGGTGGCGAGGGTGATGGTGGCGAGCATGGTCTTGTCGCCCAGCTCCGCCAGGAAGAACGCGACCGACACCGCCACGATGGCGGACTTGCTGGTCTTCTCGGCCTTGCGCTTCTCCTCCTCGGTGAGCGTGTCCCCGCGCAGGGTCCACGCGCCGAAACCGAGGAACGCCAGGCCCGCCACCAGCGAGATCCACTCCGTCGGGAGCGCGGCGCCGAGGCCGTAGCCGATCGCCACCGAGGCCAGGTGCACGACGGCGGTGGCGACGGTGATGCCGATCAGGACCGGTACGGGTTTGAAGCGGGTGGCGAAGGTCAGGGCCATCAGCTGGGACTTGTCGCCCAGCTCGGCGACGAAGATGACGCCGAAGCTGACCACCAGCGCGACGAGGAAACCTTCCATGACATCCTTCCGGATCACGCCGGGAGGAGGTATGGGGGCGCCCTCGACCCGGCTGCGACAGCCTGAGTCGAAGGTCTCGCCCGCCCCGGATGACGAGGCCGCGTGGCCGGATGCGGAACGCACCAGTGTGTCGACCACGACATTGGGGGCTACTCCCCTTCGCGCCGCCCAGCCTAGCCGACCACCGGCCGGGCCGGGCACCACGGGTGAAGATCGTCACGCGCCGCCGGCCGGGCCGGTTCCGGTCACTCCGCGCGGGCCAGGGTGACGCCGAACAGGTCGTCCGGGTCGGTCCAGAAGCCCTGGACGGCGAAGCGGGCCGCCGCCAGCTCCGCGGCGATGCCCTCGGGCCGGAACTTCGCGGACACCTCCGTGCGCAACTCCTCGCCCTCGGCGAAGGTGACCGCCAGGTCGAGCACCCGGACCCGCATCGGCCGGAGCGCTCGCAGCCGCATCTCGATCCACTCCCGCGCCGGGTCCCAGAGCGCCACGTGGGCGAACGCCTCGGGGTCGAAGTCGGCGCCCAACTCCCGGTTGACCACCCGCAGCACGTTGCGGTTGAACTCGGCGGTGACCCCGGCCGCGTCGTCGTACGCCGGCACGACGACCGCTGGGTCCTTGACCAGATCGGTGCCGATCAGCAGCCAGTCCCCCGCCTCCAGGGCGCCCCGCATCGCGCCCAGGAACCGCGCCCGCTCGGCCGGCAGGAGGTTGCCGATGGTGCCGCCGAGGAAGAGCACCAGCCGCCGCCCGCCGGTCGGCAGCCGGTCCAGGTGACGGGTGAAGTCCCCCACGATGCCGCGCACCCGCAGCCCCGGGTAGTCGGCCGCGATCTCGACGGTGGACTGGCGCAGGGCGCTGACCGAAACGTCCAGCGGCACGAACGTGCCGAGGCCGCCCCGCCGGGTGAACGCGTCCAACAGCAGCCGGGTCTTCTCCGACGAGCCCGAACCGAGCTCGATCAGCGTCTTCGCGCCGGTCAGTTCGGCGATCGTGCCCGCCCGTTCGGCCAGCACGGCGCGTTCGGCCCGGGTCGGGTAGTACTCCGGCAGCCGCGTGATCTCCTCGAACAGCTCGCTGCCACGGGCGTCGTAGAACCACTTGGGCGGCAGCCACTTGGGCTCGGCCGTCAGGCCGGCGCGGACGTCCTCCCGCAGGCTGCGGCCAAGGTCCTGCTCCTCGAGGTGGATCTCCAGCGGCTCGGCGCCCATGTCTTCCCCTTCGTCGTCGGAACGTCCCTGTCGGCCGGCGGTCAGACCTCGGCGAGGGCGCGTAGACGCACCCCCGTCGCGGTCGCCTCCACCAGTTGCCCGTCCGGCACCGCCTGCCAGCCGGGGTCGTCGTCGTGCGGTTCGGACGCCAGCAGCACCGAGGCCGGGGTCGCGCGGATCGACAGCGCGTGCCCGGCCACGCTGGCCACCACGGTGTGGCCGTCGGTGAGCAGCAGGTTGAGCCGGGACCCGGGGGCCGCCACGGCCACCGCCGTCACGGTTTCGGCGATCGCGCGGGCAGGCTTCACCCCGGCCCGCAGCCGGTGCCGGACCAGCGCCCAAAGCAGCGCCGAATCGGTGGCCGCGTCCAGGGTGAGCAGGTCGCGTACGGGCAGGGTGCCGGCGAGCGGGACCATCGTGTCGGGCCAGCCCCGCACCACGCCGTTGTGGCTGAACAGCCAGGGCCCCTCGGCGAACGGGGCGGCGGCCCCGTCGAGCACCGCCATGCCGACCGTGGCGGAACGGACGGCGGCCAGCACCGCGCCGGCGGAGGTGACCGCCGCGAGCTGTGCGATCGTGGGGTCGCTCCAGATCGGCTGGGCCCGCCGGTAGCGCACCGGCTCGCCGGAGCCCGGATACCAGCCGACGCCGAAGCCGTCGGCGTTGATCGTCCCGCCGCCGCGCATGTCGCGCGGGGCCCAGGACTGCCGCACCAGGGCGTACGGCGGGTCGAACAGCAGCTCCCGGAGGGTGACCGGCGGCCCCAGGTAGGCCAGGTGGCGGCACATCAGGCGGCCGTCCTCACGGCTGCGACTCCTCGGGCCGGGCGTCGCGGGCGCAGCGGAAGCCGCTGAAGATCTGCCGCCGGATCGGGTAGTCCCAGTTGCGGAAGGTGCCCCGGCAGGCGGCCCGGTCGGTGCCGAACGACCCGCCCCGCAGCACCTGGTAGTCGTCGCCGAAGAAGACCTCCGAGTATTCGCGATAGGGGAACGCGGTGAAGCCCGGATGTCCCCGGAAGGTGGTGGAGGTCCACTCCCACACGTCGCCGACGAGCTGGTGCACGCCCAGCGGCGAGGCGCCCGCCGGGTAGGCACCCACCGGGGCCGGCCACAGGTGCCGCTGCCCCAGGTTGGCGTGCGCGGCGGTGGGGTCGTCGTCGCCCCATGGGTAGCGGCGGGAACGGCCGGTGGCCGGATCCCAGCGGGCCGCCTTCTCCCACTCCGCCTCGGTCGGCAACCGCTTACCGGCCCAGGCCGCGTACGCCTGCGCCTCGTGGTAGCAGACGTGCACCACCGGCTCGTCGTCGCGGACCGGGGCCCACCGCCCGAAGCGCCGGTAGGCCCAGCCGTCGCCGTCGCGCCGCCAGTGCATCGGCGCGGACAGCCCCGCCTCCCGGCGGTGCCGCCAACCGGCCGGGCTCCACCAGCGCGGGTCGTCGTAGCCGCCGTCGGCGATGAACTCGCGGTAGCGGCCGTTGGTCACCGGCGTGGCGTCGATGACGTACGCCGGCAGGTGGACCCGGTGCGCGGGACGCTCGTTGTCCAGCGCCCACGGGTCGGTGTCGGTGCCCATGGTGAACTCACCGGCCGGCACCAGCACCTCGCCGCCGACCCCGGTCCGCGGCTCCGGCGGCGGCGGGGCGTGCAGCACCGCGGGGCCGGTGCGGAGCTGGTGGGTGGCGAGCATCGTCTCGTCGTGCTGCTGCTCGTGCTGCACGATCATGCCGAAGGCGAAGCCGTCGGCGACCAACGGACGGTCGGTGAACGCGACCCGGTCCAGCAGGTCGAGCACCTTGTCGCGGACGGTGAGCAGGTAGGCGCGGGCCTCCTCCGGCGGCAGCAACGGCAGCGACGGGCGGTCCCGGCGGGGCTGCTTGAACGCGTCGTACAGGTCGTCGATGTCCCGCCGGACCGGCTCGCGGCCACCCACGTCCCGGACCAGCCAGAGTTCCTCCTGGTTGCCGACGTGCGCGAGGTCCCACACCAGCGGGGACATCAGCGGCGAGTGCTGCCGCATCAGGTCGGCCTCGTCGACCGCCTCGGTCAGCAGCGCCGTGCGGGCGCGGGTGCGTTCCAGCTCCGCCGCGATCCGGCTGCGCAACTGCTCCGCGCCCGGCCGCTGCGTGGTCGCTCCGGTCACGCGTGCCTCCTCCCCGCGGCGGCCCGTCGCCGCCGTACGCCTCGGTCGATGTCGTCGTGCAGGGCCGCCGGCAGGCCGAGCCGGGGCAGGGCGGTCAGGGCCAGGTCGAACAGCTCCACGGCGGCGGCGGCCAGCGCCGGGTCGCGCAGGCCGTGCCGGGCGGCGGCGCGCCAGCGGTGCGCCACCGGGCCGGCGACGACGCGGGCCGCGTACACGGTGCCGGGCTCGGCGAGCAGGGCGGCCACCACCGCGAGCGCGACCGCCCAGCCCCGGCCGGGCTGTGCGTCGAGGTAGCGCAGCTCCAGGTAGCCCCGGGGGCGCACCGGCGGGAACAGTGTGCTCACGTGGTAGTCGAGGTCGTCGGTGGTCGGCGGTCGAGGCAGCGCCCCGTCGACCCAGTCGGCGAAGCTGACGGCCGGCGGCGGCGTCCAGTCGGGACCGCCACCGCGTACGCAGAGCAGCGGCGCGGCGAGGACGTAGTCGGTCCAGGCGGCGACCGGGTCGACGTCGGCCCGCTCCGGCGTCCACACCGGCCGGGTGCGAGCCGGGTCGATGGCGAACCAGGCCGCCATGCGCGCGGACGCCCAGCCGGTGGACCGGCCGGCGTGCCGGTCGGCCGTGGCGAAGGCGGCCAGCAGGGGCGGCCCGAGCGCGTGCACCGTCGCCCAGCGGGCCGGCAGGTGCTCCGGCTCCCCGGCGTCCAGGCAGACCTGCAGGCCGGCGGTGCTGTACATCATCGTCCGGCCGGCGGCGCCACGCCGGTCGAAGACGTGCCGCATGGCGCGGTAGCGGGGGGTCTCGACCACCGCCCGGGGCGGCCGGTGGGGGTCGATGCCGCTCTGCCCGAGGACCAGCCCGGCGGCGGCAAGCAGGCCGCTCAGCTGGGCGATGTCGCCGTCGGTGGCCTGGACGAGGGTGGCGAGCGAGGTGCGGGGCGCGGTGGAGATCTCCAGCTGCCCGCCGGGCTCGACGGTCACGGTGCCACCGTGACGGAGCGGTGCGGCGGGGCTCGCGCGGTCGAGGGTCGGGGGGCTGTGCCGCCCCAGCGCCGCCCGGAGCCGCTCGCCGTCGACGGGGCGGGCGGGGTCGGCGGCGTCGTGCACGGTCCATTCGAGTTCGACGCCGGTGTGGGTCGGCGGGCCGGTCTTGAAGCAGATCCGGGCGAGGTGACCGGCGGCTGCGGCGCGCTCCCGCAGGACGATGCTCCGGTCGAGTTCCGGCGACGTCACCACAGGACGGGCTCCCTTCCCCGCGCCGACTTCCGGACCGTGCCACCGTAGCGCCACCCACCGTCATCGGCAGGGCGTCGGCGGCCCACCACTTCTGTTTCTAACAGACGGATTTCGCGGGGTCGGCCGGAACGAGCAGGGGATCAGCCGGTCGCCTCCGGGGACGGCGCCGTCGTGGGCTCGGCGTTCTTCGGCTCGGCCTCGGGCGCCAGCTTCCGGCAGAAGTCGTCGACGTGCTCCCGGCCGCCCGCCGCGGTCACCACGCCGGCGTACGCGGGGTTGTCCAGCGCCTTCTCCCGCTGGGCCGGCGGCTTGGCCAGGTACGCCTGGCAGAGCCCCCACATCTGCTCGGTGCGCTGCTCCGACGGTCGTGGCCCGCCACCGCCCGGGGCGCCGGGGGTGGCCGCACCGGACGTGGGGGCGGCGGACGGGCCGCGCGAGCCGTCGGTGGGCGTGTCGGAGGGGGTGCCGCCGCTGCCGGTGGCGCCGGTCGACCCGCCCTGCTCCGTACCGGTGGCCGGTGCCGGCGTGGCCGGGCGCGGCGGCGGGGCCGGGTCGTCGGGGCGGTCCAGGGTGACGGCCGCGAAGGCGGCGCCCGCCGTCGCGGTGACCGCGATTCCGGCGGCCCAGGCCACGGCGCCGGCAGTGAACCGGCGTCCGCGCGGTGGCCGCGTCGCGGCGGTGGTGGCGGGCGCGGCGGCGCGGGCGGCCCGGAAGGCTGCCAGCGCGCCCTCCTCGCCGGCCAGTTCGCCGGGGCGGGCGGGGGCCGCCGCGGCCGAGAGCAGCCGGGCGAGCGACTCCGGGTCGGCGGCGTCGGGCGAGCCGGCGCGGGCCGCGTCGAGCAGCCGGTCGGACTCGGCCCGGTCGGCGGGCCGCTCGCTCCGGCGGAAGGTCATCTGATTCCCCTCACGTCAACCGTCCGCCGGCTCGGCGTGCGGCGCCTGCCGCCGACCGGCGCGCGGACGCGGCGGGGTGGCTCCCTCGGGGTCGGCCGGCGGCTGGGACAGGTCGTAGCGTGCCATCAGGGCGGCGAGGCGGCGCAGACCCCGGTGGGCGGCGGTGCGCACGGCACCGGGCCGGCGGCCGAGCACCCGCCCGGCGGTCTCGGCGTCCAGCCCGATGACGGCGCGGAGCAGGACCGCCTCGGCCTCGCGGGGCGGCAGGGTGGCGATCAACGCCAGCGCCGCCTCGGTGCCGATGGTCTCGCCGGCCCGTTCGGCGGTGTCGGCGTCGCTGGCCAGTTCGCTGAGCGCCTGCACCGGCACCGGCAGCGACGGACGGCGGCGTTGCCGCCGCAGGTGGTCCATGGCCCGGTTGCGGGCGATGGTCACCGTCCACGCCCGGAACTCGCCGCCGGTGAAGCTGGGCAGGTCGCGGGAGATCTGCAGCCACGTCTCCGAAGCGACGTCCTCGGCGTCGGCGCCGACCAGGGCGGTCAGGTACCGCAGCAGACCGGGCTGAAGGCTGCGGTAGAGAAACCGGAAGCCGTCCTCGTCGCCGGCCTGTGCCGCCGCGACCGCGTCGTTCAGCTCAGCGGACACGGGACCGCCGCCTCCGCTTCCCGGACGCACCGGGGTGGCGCACGCCGACCCGGACGTGCGCGACGCCAGCACGGTCCGGCACCCGGACCTGATCCCGCACCCTCAGCCCCCCGCTGACCTGGTCACGCCCGGGACCGCAGCGGCCCGGACGGTAGTTCTGGACTCTCGCCACGGCGGCACGGCCGGCGGCGCGGCGCCGGCGACGCCGTGGGGCGGGCCCGAGTCGGGCTAACGGTAGGAGCACCGGGCCGATCGGACAAGTCGGCCCCGGTCGGCAAAAGAGTGAGAATTATCTACCCGACCGGGTGGCGGGTCGCCGTAACGCGGCGCGCGCCCGGGACGCTGCGCCCGCGCACGCTTGCGGCGGAGGGGCGTTCGTCCAGCGTACGGTGGCGACCGGCGAATCTCGTCACGGGGCGTCCCCGGGCGGTCACACCGTATCGGAGGCGACCGTCGGCACACAGCCCCCCGTGGGGCGGCCCGCGCCGGCGGACCGGCCCGCTCACCGCGCGCCGTTCTCCGCCGCTCTGGGTACGGTGGTGCTGTGTTGTCATCGGAGGTCGTACTCAGCGGTCGGTACCGCCTGGACGAGCGTGTCGCCACGGGCGGCATGGGCGACGTCTGGCGGGCCAAGGACCTCGTCCTCGGCCGTCAGGTCGCGGTCAAGGTCCTGCTGCCCGCCCTGGTCTCCGACCCCGACTTCATCGCCCGCTTCCGCGCCGAGGCACGGATCATGGCCGCCCTGCGGCACCCCGGCATCGTCCAGGTCTTCGACTGCGGAGAGGACGACCTGCCCGACGGCGGCCGGGCCGACTACCTGGTCATGGAGTTCGTGACCGGCCAGCCGCTGTCCAAGCGGATCGAGGCCGCCGGCCGGATCGACGTCGGCGAGACGATGGCGATCGTGGCCCAGGTCGCGCAGGCCCTGCACGCCGCGCACCTCGGCGGGATCGTGCACCGCGACGTCAAGCCGAGCAACCTGCTGGTCCAGGAGGACGGCAGCGTGGTGCTGGTCGACTTCGGCGTGGCCCGGTCGACGAACGTCACGAGCATCACCAGCACCAACGCCGTGCCCGGCACCGCGCTCTACATGGCGCCCGAGCAGGCCGCCGGCCGACCGGTCTCGGGGGCCACCGACATCTACGCCCTCGGCGCCGTCGCCTACTGCTGCCTGAGCGGCAGCCCGCCGTTCACCGGCGACAACCCGCTCCAGGTCGCCGTCCGGCACCTCGACGACGAGCCGCCGGAGCTGTCGCACGACATCCCGGAGGCCGTTCGCGCGCTGGTCTCCCGCGCCCTGGCCAAGGATCCGGCCGACCGGTTCAGCAGCGGGGCCGCGATGGCCCAGGCCGCCCGCGCCGCGGTCTCCGACCCGTCGGCGGCGACCGCCATGGTGCCCGCCCCCGGCGTCGCCGCGCTGCGCGGCGCCGACCCGGGCACCCGCACCGACGTCCCGGTCGTGCCGGCAGCGGCCGGGCGGAAGAAGCGCCGCGGCCCCCTGGTGGGCGCGGCCGCGGCGGTGCTGGTGGCGTTGGCGGGCCTCGGCGCGGCGCTCGGCGCGACGAGCGACGCCGACGCGCCCGCGGTGAAGGTGCCGAAGACGACGGCGCCGGCCGCCGTGCCGAGCGCGGAGGCGCCGACCGAGCAGGAGCAGAACCCGGACCGGGGTCGGCCGTTCCGGCCCGCCGGGTCCACCTCCAGCCCGTCGCCGTCGGCCACCGTGCCGCCGGAGTCGCCCCAGCCGAGCCAGACGGCCGGCCCGGAATCCCCGGAGCCGACGGGCAGCACGGATCCGACGCCCAGCGACGGCTCTTCTTCGGACCCGCCGACGGGGCCCACGCCCCCGGCGAGCGGCGGGCCGAGCACGCCGACGGACGACACGAACAACCCGGGTGGCGGGGGCGGCGGCGCGGCGACGGACCGTTCGGCCTGATCTCGGCACCCGTGCCGCCGCGCCCCCGGCGGGGCGATCCCCGCCGTTCCGGGCTCACGGTGACGCACTGCCGACACTCCGCGTACCCCGGCAGCACCGGTAATCCCAAAACGGACTTACAGGCACAGAGATCGCTCTAGGCTCCCAAGCAGGTTGTTTCCGTCTGCCTCGGGAGTCCGGGTGAGCGTTGAGAAGTTGGTCGTCATCGGCCAGGGGTACGTCGGCCTGCCACTGGCCATGCGGGCCGTCGAGGCCGGCCTGGACGTGATCGGCCTGGACGTCGACTCCGACCGGGTCAAGCGGCTCGCGTCGGGCGAGTCGTTCGTCGAGGACATCCCCGCCGACCGGCTGGGCCGGGCGCTGGCCAGCGGCCGGTACCACCCGAGCACCGAGTACGCCGACGCCGAGGGCTTCGACATCTGCGTGATCACGGTGCCCACGCCGCTGCGCGACGGCACGCCCGACCTCAGCTTCGTCGAGCAGGCCGGCATCGGCATCGGCCCGTACGTCCGGCCGGGCTGCGCGGTGGTCCTCGAGTCGACCACCTACCCCGGCACCACGGAGGAACTGCTGCGCCCGCTGCTGGAGTCGGCCAGCGGGCTGCGCAGTCCGGGCGACTTCCACCTCGGCTACAGCCCGGAGCGGATCGACCCGGGCAACCAGACGTGGCGGCTGGAGAACACCCCGAAGGTCGTCTCCGGGGTGGACGCGGACTCCCTCGCCCGGGTGGACGGGTTCTACCGGCGGATCGTGGAGCGGACCGTGCCGGTGGGCTCCACCCAGGTGGCCGAGCTGACCAAGCTGATCGAGAACACCTTCCGCCAGGTCAACATCGCCCTGATCAACGAGCTGACCATGCTCTCCCACCACCTGGACATCGACGTCTGGCAGGCGATCGAGGCGGCCGAGACGAAGCCGTTCGGATTCATGCCGTTCCGGCCCGGCCCCGGCGTCGGCGGGCACTGCCTGCCGATCGACCCGTGCTACCTGTCCTGGCAGGTCAAGCGACGCCTCGGGCGGCAGTTCCGGTTCATCGAGCTGGCCAACGACGTCAACCACGAGATGCCCGAACACGTGGCGCAGCGGATCATGGGCGGGCTGAACCGGACCGGCCGGACGATCAGCGGGGCCCGGCTGCTGCTGCTCGGGCTGGCGTACAAGAAGAACACCGGCGACATGCGCGACTCCCCCGCGGTCGACGTGGCCCGCCGCCTGCAGGCGCTCGGCGCGGACGTGCGGGCGGTGGAGCCGTACGCCGAGCCGCACCACATCCCCGGCGGGGTCCTTGTGGTGGAGCTGACCGAGCGGGAGATCCGGACGGCGGACGCGGTGGTGGTGGTCACCGACCACGACGTCTTCGACTACGACCTGGTCGTCCGGCACGCCCGGTACGTCTTCGACTCCCGCAACCGGTGCTCCGGGCCGGTGGTGGAGCACCTCTAGACCCGGCACCGCTGGCCGGTCCCGCCACCCGGGCGGGCGACGGGACCGGCCGGCGGATGTCACTGGTCGCCGAGCGCCTCGACCACCGGCCGGGCCAGCGCCCGACGGGCCGGCAGCACCGAGGCCGCCAGGGCGGCCACCACGGCCACCCCGAGGATCAACCCGAGCTGGCCCAGCGGCAGCACCACGGCGAAGTCCCCGCTGATCCGGGCCAGCAGGGCCATCGCGGCCGCGCTGACGCCGGTGCCGAGGCCGACCCCGAGCAGCGCGCCGACCAGCGCCATCAGCACCGCCTCGACGGCCAGCACGGCCCGCATCCGGCCCCGGGTCAGGCCCACCGCCCGCAGCACGGCGTTCTCCCGGGTCCGCTCCACGACCGACAGGCTCAGCGTGTTCGCCACCCCGACCAGCGCGATCACCACGGCCAGGCCGAGCAGCGCGGTGACGAACGCGAGCAGCATGTCGACCGTGCTGGTGAGCATCTTCTTGTACGCCCCCTGGTCCATCAGGTTGGCCGTCGGGTAGCGGGCGACCACCGCCTCGATGGCGGCCCGCGCCTGGTCGGCGGTGACGCCGTCGGCGGGGTCGATCTCGGCCAGGTAACCCCGCTCGGCGGGGAAGAGCGCGGTGAAGTCGGCGTCCACCACGTCGATCACGTGACCGGCCGGGACGGAGCTGCCGGCCAGGACCGGCCCGTCGTCGGTGACGACCGCGGCCACCCGGAACGACCGGCCCCGCACGGTGACGGTGGAGTCGGTCGTCCAGCCCCGCGCCTGCGCCAACTCCCGGTGCACCAGCACCGACCCGGGCGCGAGCCGGTCGACGTCGCCCGCCACGACCCCGGTCAGCGTCCGGCCGACCAGGGCGGGGTGGGCGGCCCGGACCTCCACGTCGGCGGTGACGGCGCTGCGCTGCTCGTGCACCACCGCCAGCTCGGGCCGGGCGCGCAGCTCGCCGACGAGCGGCGCGGGCAGGTCGCCGCCGATCCCGGTGACCAGCCAGTCGACCCCGATCTCGGCGTCCACGCTGCGCTCGATGCCGTCCTTGGTGCTGCGCGCGCCCACCACGAACGCCGACACCAGCCCGATGCCGATGACCAGGGCGGTCGCGGTCGCCGCGATGCGGCGCGGGTTGCGTACCGCGTTGGCCACGGCCAGGCCGGCGGTGGCGCCGAACAGCTTCCGGGCGGGCCAGCCCAGCACCCGCACCAGCGCCGGGACGAGCACCGGCCCGAACAGCACGAGGCCGAAGAAGGTCAGCACCCCGCCGAGCGCCACCAGCACCACCTGGACGGCGGACGCGGCCACCACCAGCGCGGCGATGCCGGCGACGAAGACCAGCGCACCGACGGCGAGCCGGAGCCGGCCGGCGCCGCGGGCGGGCTGGACCGCCGCGTCGGTGAGCGCGGCGACCGGCGGCACCCGGGTGCCCCGCCACGCGGGCAGCAGGGCGGCGCCGACCGTGATCGCGGTGCCCAGCAGCAGGCTGAGCAGCACGGTCGGGGCGGTGAGGGTGAGCCCGCCGGAGACCGGCGCGTCCAGCCGCGTCATGAGCTGGTTCATGCCGCCGGCCAGGGCGACGCCCAGCAGCACGCCGGCCGCGGAGGCGGCGGCGCCGATCACGGCGGACTCCAGCAGCGCCGCCCGGAACAGCTGCCCCCGGGTCGCGCCGACGAGCCGCAGCAGCGCCGTGCGCCGGGTCCGCTGGGCGAGCACGATGGCGAAGGTGTTGGCGATGACGAACCCGGCGACCACCACCGCGACCCCGGCGAAGGTCAGCAGCACCATGTTGAACTGCTGCAGGTCGCGGACCGCGTCCTCGACCGCGTCGTCGAGGATGCGCTGGCGCGTCTTGACGGTCGCGGCGGCTCCGGCCGCCTCGGCGGCCCGGTCGGCCAGCGCCGCGTCGGTCACGCCCGGGTCGGCGGCCACCATGATCCGGTCGTAGCCCCGCTGCCCGGTCACGGCCATGGCGTCCGCACCGACCAGGCCGATGAACGGGCCGCCGACGTCGCGGGGGGTGCCGGCCACGTCGACCGTGCCGACCAGGGTGTACGGGCGGGCCGCTCCCCCGCTGCCGCCGACGCGTACCGGCCCGCCGAGGGTGAAGCCCTCCTCGGCCACGGTGGGCGCGTCCAGCACCACCTCGCCGGGGCGGTCGGGCAGCCGCCCGGCCACCACGTCGTACGAGCGCAGCGCCGGGTCGACGGGGACCGCCGCGAGGACGGCGTAGCCGAGCACGGGGCGGTCGTCGGCGCCGACGATCCCGCCGGAGCCGAGCAGTTCCCCCTCGGCGGCGGCGACCCCGTCGAGCGCGCGCACGCGGTCGACCAGCGCGGTCGGCAGCGGGTCCTTGGTGGCGGAGTACACGGCGAGGTCGGTGTGCCGGTCGAACGTCCCGGCCCGGTCGTACGCTCCCGCGCGCATTCCGTCGACGAAGATCAGCGTGCCGGCGATGAAGGCGACGCCGAGCACGATGGCCAGCGAGGAGAGCAGCAGGCGCAGCGCCTCGGCGCGGAGCTGGCGCAGGGTCAGCCGGATCATCGGGCCACCGCCTCGCGGCCGGCGGCCGGCACGCGCGCCGAGTCGAGGCCGGCGAGGGTGTCGAGCACCCGCTCGGCGGTCGGCGCGGTGAGGTCCCGCACCGGCCGGCCGTCGGCCAGGAAGACCACCCGGTCGGCGTGCGCGGCGGCCGTCGGGTCGTGGGTGACCATGATCACGGTCTGGCCGAGGGTGTCGACGGCCTCGCGGAGCAGGCGCAGCACCTCCGCGCCGGAGCGTGAGTCCAGGTTGCCGGTCGGCTCGTCGGCGAAGATCACCCACGGCTTGGTGATCAGCGCGCGGGCGACCGCCACCCGCTGCTGCTGCCCGCCGGAGAGTTCGGCCGGCCGGTGGCCGAGCCGGTCGGCGAGCCCCACCGCGGCGACGACCTGGCGCAGCCAGGCCCGCTCCGGCCGGCGGCCGGCGATCGCCAGCGGCAGCACGATGTTCTCCTCGGCCGTCAGCGCCGGCAGCAGGTTGAACTTCTGGAACACGAAGCCGACCCGGTCGCGGCGCAGCAGGGTGAGCCGCTTGTCGTTGAGCCGGGAGAGGTCGGCGTCGCCGATGCGTACGCTGCCCGCGGTGGGACGGTCCAGGCCGGCGAGGCAGTGCATCAGGGTGGACTTGCCGGAGCCGGACGGGCCCATGATGGCGGTGAACCGGCCGGCGGCGAAGTCGACGTCGACGGCGTCGAGGGCGACGACGGCGGCCTGGCCGGCGCCGTACCGCTTGGACAGGCCGCGGGCGGAGACCGCGACGCCGGCGGTGGCGTGCGCGGGAGGTGCGACGGACACGTGGAACTCCCCGTGGAGATCGTGACTGGGACGTCTCCGACGCTATGGGCGCGGCGGCCCGCGGGCGTCCACCCACGCGCTCGACCCTGCTGCGACCGCAGGTGGCCCTGACGGGGCGGACCCGTACGACCTGGGTCGTACGCCGGGTCAGCCGCCGGGGGTGACCAGGCCGCTCTCGTACGCCAGCACCACCGCCTGCACCCGGTCGCGGAGCTGGAGCTTGGCCAGGATCCGCCCGACGTGCGTCTTCACGGTCGCCTCGGCGACGTGCACCCGGGCGGCGATCTCGGCGTTGGAGAGCCCCTGCGCCACCAGCAGGAGGATCTCCCGTTCCCGTTCGGTGAGCTGGGCGAGGCGCGGGTCCTCGGCGGGGCCCGGGCCGAGCCTGCCGGCGAAGCGGTCGAGCAGCCGGCGGGTGATGGACGGGGCGACCACGGAGTCGCCCTGGGCGACCACCCGGATGGCGGCGAGCAGCTCCTCCGGCGGGACGTTCTTGAGCAGGAAGCCGCTGGCGCCGGCCTGGAGCGCGGCGAAGGCGTCCTCCTCGGTGTCGAAGGTGGTGAGCACGAGCACGCGGGGCGACCCGGCGGGACGGTCCTGGCAGATCCGGCGCGTCGCCTCCACCCCGTCCATGGTCGGCATCCGGACGTCCATCACCACCACGTCGGCCTCGACCCGGGTCAGCACCCGCAGCGCGTCGGCGCCGTCGATCGCCTCGCCGACGACCTCCAGGTCGGGCTGGGAGTCCAGCACCATCCGGAAGCCGGCGCGGACCAGCGCCTGGTCGTCCACGATCACCACGCGGACCGTCATGCCGCGATCACCTCCGTCGTCCCGGGCGTCGACGGTAGCGGCAGCCGCGCCTCGACCTGCCAGCCCCCGGCCAGTCGCGGACCGGCGGTGAGGCTGCCGTCGTACACGCTCACCCGCTCGCGCATGCCGACCAGGCCGTGCCCGCCGGACGGGGCCGGGCTGACCGGCGGGCGGCCGCGCCCGTCGTCGAGCAGCCGGACCACCACGGCGTCGCGGGCGTGGTCGAGGGTGACCTCGACGCCGGCGCCGACCCCGGCGTGCTTGAGCGCGTTGGTCAGCCCCTCCTGCACGACCCGGTAGAGGGTCAGCTCCAGGCCGGCCGGCAGCGGCACGGGCTGCCCGGTGACCGTGTGGTGCACCCGCAGGCCGGCGGCGCGGAACCGGTCGAGCAGGGCGGGCAGCTCGGTCAGCGCCAGCCGGCGGTGCTCCGGGTCGGCGGCCACCCCCGCGCCGTCGGGCTCGTCCGTCGGGCCGGGGCCGGCCGCCGCGTCAGGTGGACTCGGCTCCCGCAGTACGCCGACCAGCCGGCGCATCTCCTCTAGCGCCTGACGGCCGGTGTCGGCGACCACCTTCACCGCGTTCCTGGCGGTCTCCGGGTCGCGGTCGAGCATGAACCGCGCCCCGTCGGCCTGCACGATCATGACCGCCATGCTGTGCGCCACCACGTCGTGCAGCTCGCGGGCGATGCGGGTGCGCTCCCCGGCGACGGCGGCGCGCGCCTCCGCCTCGCGTTCCCGCTCCAGGGTGGCGGCCCGCTCCTCCAGGCTGAGCACGTAGAGCCGGCGGGTCCGCACGTTGAGCGCGACCAGCCAGACCGCCCCGGTGACCAGCCCGATATAGATCGCGGTCGCCCACCAGGCGACGGTGCTCTCGGTCTGGAGGGCGGCGAGGATCACCCCGACGGCGGCGGTGATTCCGGCGAGGACGCCGTCGCGGAGCCGGTCGGCGTACTTCACGACGCTGTAGAGGGCGACCAGCACCGCGACGTCGAAGGCCAGTGGGCCCCAGCCGGCGAACACCTGGACCAGCGCGAGCACCGCCACGACGGCGGCGACCGCCGACGGGTGGGACCGGCGGAACAGCAGCGCCACCGCCATCGCGGCGCCGACGAGGGCGGCCTTCCACCCGCCGGGCTGGTTCACCAGGCCGGCGAGGCCGAAGAGCACCACCAGGCCAGCGACGAAGACGTCGAAGGCGACGCTGCGCAGCGGGCGGCCGAAGATCGTGCGGTTCACGGTCACCCAGCGTACGTGCCGCCGCCTCCGGGTCACCGCGCGCCCGGCGGGACCGCCCGGCCGGGTCAGGGGGCCAGCACGTCGCGCATCCGGTCGATCTCGACGGCCTGCTCGGTGGCGACGGAGTTGGCGAACTCCGACAGGGTGAGGTCGGCGCCGACCTTGAGCAGGTCGGTGGCCATCTGGACCGCGCCCCGGTGGTGCTCGGTCATCATCCGGACGAAGAGCCGGTCGAACTCGGCGCCCCGGGCGGCCGCGAGCTGGCGCATCGCCTCGGGCGCCTGCATGCCCCGCATGGTCCCGTGGTCGTGCCCCGGCACGTCCGGGGAGAGCCCGCGGGTCTCCAGCCAACCCCGCATCATGCCGATCTCCGGGCCCTGGCTGGCCCGGATCCGCTCGGCGAGGGCGCGCAGGTCCGGGTCGGCGACGCGGTCCGGGGCCAGCGCGGCCATCTCCAGGGCCTGGGCGTGGTGCGGGATCATCATCCGGACGAACCAGACGTCCATGGAGTTGTGCCGGGACGTGGGGGCGGCGTCGCGCAGCTCCTCGGCGGGGCGGACCGCGGCGGTCTCCCCCGGTCGGCCCGGCACGATCACGGCGGGCCGGGCCGGATCGACGGGCGCCGACGCCGAGGCGGGTGCGGCGACCGGCTGCGCGCGGGGCGCGGTCGAGTCGTCGCCGGACCGGGACAGGACGACGGCCACCACCGACACCACGAACACGGATGTGACGACGGACAGGATCCGTGCGCGTCGGTTGGTCATGGGCCACTCCCCCGGTAGAGGTCATGGCGATCGTATCCATTGACGGAGACACCAACATGTGACCCAGGTCACATCGACGCACCTCATCGGACGGTAAGGTGTCGACAATCGTCACCCCCTTGCGAAGGGCCTCGCCGATGATCACACTTCGCACGCCGCGGGCCCGGCGGCTCACCACCGTGAGCCTGGCCGCGGCCGGCCTCCTCCTCGCCAGCGTCGCCACCGCCCCACCGGGGAATGCCGGGGTCGCGGCACCCTCGGCGCCCTCCGGCACGGTGGACACCACCTACACCATCCCCGGCGTCGACGAGATCGTCAGCAGCCCCAACCTTCGGCAGGTCGCCAACCTGCCGAAGCAGGCCCCGCTGGACGCCACGAACAGCGACCTCGCCTTCCAGGGCCGCTACGCCTTCGCCGGCAACTACAACGGGTTCGTCGTCTACGACATCTCCCGGCCGACCGCGCCGACGGTGGTGTCGCAGGTCTACTGCCCCGGGTCGCAGAACGACATCTCCGTCCACGGCGACCTGCTCTTCCTCTCCACCGACGCGCCCCGCAGCGACGACTCCTGCAACAGCACCGGATCGTCGGCGACGGTCAAGGAGTCCTGGGAGGGCATCAAGGTCTTCGACATCAGCGACAAGGCCAACCCGCGCTACATCAAGGCGGTGGAGACGGCCTGCGGCTCGCACACGCACACCCTCGTGCCGGGCACGGACCGCAAGACGGTCTACCTGTACGTCTCGTCGTACAGCCCGCGGGCGGAGTTCCCGGACTGCCAGCCGCCGCACGACTCCATCTCCATCGTCAAGGTGCCGCTGAAGAAGCCCACCGACGCGGCGGTCGTGGCCACGCCGAACCTCTTCCCGGACGGCGGCTACGAGGGCCGCCCGGGCGGGTCGGCGACCACCGGCTGCCACGACATCACCGCGTACCCGGAGAAGAACCTGGCCGCCGGCGCCTGCATGGGCGACGGCATCCTGATGGACATCTCGAACCGGGAGGCCCCGCGGGTCATCAACCAGGTCCGCGACACGGTCAACTTCGCGTTCTGGCACTCGGCCACGTTCAACAACTCCGGCACCAAGGTGATCTTCACCGACGAGCTGGGCGGCGGCGGCGCGGCCACCTGCAACGAGGCCATCGGTCCCAACCGGGGCGCCGACGCCATCTACGACGTCACCGGTAGCGGCGACGCCCGGACGATGGTCTTCCGCAGCTACTTCAAGATCCCCCGGCCCAACGCGGACACCGAGACCTGCGTGGCGCACAACGGCTCGCTGATCCCGGTGCTCGGGCGCGACATCATGGTCCAGGCGTGGTACCAGGGCGGCATCTCGGTCTTCGACTTCACCGACTCGGCCAACCCCGAGGAGATCGCGTTCTGGGAGCGGGGGCCGCTGTCGACCGAGCGGCTGACCGGGGGCGGTTCCTGGTCCGCGTACTACTACAACGGCTACATCTACTCCAACGACATGCAGAAGGGCTTCGACGTCCTGAAGCTGACCGACTGGCGGACCTGGACGGCGAACCTCATCCGGTACCGCGAGCTGAACGTGCAGACCCAGCCCAGCTACCTGGGCTGGTAGTCGCACACCGCGCCGACGGGCCCGGCCCCCACCTCAGGGGGCCGGGCCCGCCCGCGTTCCGGGTGCAGCCAGTTCCGTCGCCGGGGACGTGCGGAAGTCAGCTCACCGGGAGCTGGTAACGCCGCTCGCCGCCGCCGGTCGCGGTGGTCAGCCGGACCTCGCCGCTGCGCAGGTCGTACGTCACCGACCAGCGGGTGTGCGACTGGCGTACGTCGTTGAGGATCTCGAACGCCGCCGGGGCGTCCGCCGTGCCGCCCGTCCGGTCGAGGGCCGCGGCGATCACGCCGTAGCGGTGGTCGGCCCGGCGACGCTGCTCGTCCACCCCGACGACCGGCACGTTGGTCAGCGCCCGCCAGTCGCCCCGCCCCTTCTCGACCGACATCTTCCCGTCGACGAACTCGACCACGGCCGACGCCCCGGTCGCGTCGGCGAGCAGGTAGTGCAGCGGCGGCCCGTCCGTGAAGTCGAGGTTGTACCGCCCGAACACGGCCACCGCCTCGTCCACCGTAGCCGCCTGGTCGAGCACCAGACGCTGGATGCGAACCGACCCGACGGTGGCCTTGCCGGGGTCGGCGACGGCCCGCGCGCCGTCGTCGGCGGCCAGCCCGATTGCCAGCCCCCGCTCGTTCATCCCGTCGAAGGGCAGCAGCGGCGCGTTGAGCAGCCGCCGGTCGCCGGTCGGGTCTGGGCCCACCCCGAGGTAGGACATGTCCACCACCGAGATCGAGGCGTACCCGTCGGGAGGATCGGTGCGCAGCACCAGCGCCGGGTTGGCGTCCCAGTCGAAGTTGCGGGCGAACAACGGCCGGGCCGGGTCGCCGGTGGCGGCGAAGAGGGAGCAGCCGAACGCCTTCGCCGGACGCGCGTCGGTGCCGACCGTCGCGTCGTACGCCCCGACGTAGGTCATCTCGTACAGCGGAAGGTCGTTGACCTTGCGCAGGCTGGCCAGGGTCTTCTCGACCTCGCCCGGCTCCTGCCGGGAGGCGCTGGGCGTGCCGGCGGGCGTCGCTGCTCCCGGCGCCGGCGGGCCGGACTCCACACTGGAACAGGCGGTCAAGGCGAGCAGCAGGGCGACACCGGCGCCCAGGAGAGTCCTCCGCATATCCTCTGGACGCTAGGGCAGGAATCGAGGGTTGTCCACCGGCCGAACGGTCGCCCCGGCGCGGGACCGGCGCCCGGACGGTCAGCCGGCGGGGATCCGGTCGAGCTGCTCCCGGATCGCCTCGTCGGTCAGCGCCGGGCGGCCGCCCGGGTGGCCGACGGTGGCGCCGGCGGCCGCCACGGCGTGACGGGCGACCCGGTCGCGAGGCTCGCCACGCAGCAGACCGACGGCCAACGCGGCGACGAACGCGTCCCCGGCGCCGGTGCTGTCCACCGTGGGTGTCCGGCTCAGCGGCAGGAACAGTTCGCCGTCCGGCCAGACGAACGCGTTACCTTCCCCGGCCACCTCGATCGCCAGCAGGGACGGGCCGCGCCGCAGCAGCTTGCGCCCGGCGGCGAGCCCGCCCTCGGCGTCCCGCGGCGCGTCGCCGGTGATCAGCTCGACCTCCTGCGCGTCGGCCCGCAGCACGTCGGCGAGAGCGAGCAACTCGTCGGCGTCGGCCGGGTCGGTCGGGGCGCCGTCGAGCACGACCAGCCGGCCGGCCTCCCGGGCGGTCCGGGCCGCGACCAGGGCGGCCCGCGCCGGTTGTTGCAGCTGCACCAGGACGGCCCGCGCGGCGCGCAGCGCGTCGGCCGCCCCGGCCACGTCCTCGGGGGTGAGCAGGGTGGCCTCGGGCAGGTCCTCCAGGTAGCGCCAGTGGGCCTCCGCGTCGACCACGTCGACGATGAGCCCGGTACGGGTGCCCGGCCGGCGCAGCACCCGCGCAACGTCGATCCCGTCGGCCCGCGCCTGCGCCAGCAGCCGCTCCCCCACCTCGTCGTCGCCGACCACGGCGAGCAGCCCGACCGACGCGCCGAGCTGGGCGAGCCCGACGGCCTGATTGGCCCCCTTGCCGCCGAGCAGCTCGCGCCGGCGCCGCACGGGGGCCGTGCCGCCGGCCTCCGGGACCTCGTCGACCAGCAGCACGAGGTCCCGCGCCACCTGCCCGACCACCACCACGTCCAGTTCCGTCATGGCTCCGGTGTTACCCCCGGCCCGATCTGCCACGCGCAGAGGGGGCACGCCGACCGGCGCCGGCCCGATCTCCGACGGTGAACATGGCCCCTACGATCGACGCCGGCCCGGTGCCAGAGTCGACCCGAGGCGTCACCTCACCCCGGCAGCGGGGCCTCGTCGCCCCGGGTGCGGCGCGGGCCGACCAGCCGGCGCACCATCGGCGCGGCGTTCCACTTCGCCGCGCCCACCAGGTCCCGGGCGTGCTCCAGCACCGTGTAGTCGGGCCGGGCCCGGCCGGCCGCGAGCGCCCGGTCGAGGTCGTTGCCGCAGCGGGTGAGCACGCTGTCGAAGTCGCGGCGGACCGGTTCCAGCAGGTGGTAGCCGAACGACCGGTGCAGCCGGGCGAAGAGCGGCTTGTACAGCCGGGCCCGCTCGTGCAGGCCGGACGAGTACGACATCGGGTTCTTCGGCCGACGCCGGACGTAGTCGGGCAGCAGGTCGGCGAAGGCCCGCCGGACGATCCACTTCTCCTGCCCCTCGCGCATCTTCAGCCCGATCGGCAGCCGCATCGCCAGCTCGACCACGCTCAGGTCGAGGAACGGCACGCGGGCCTCCACCCCGTACCCCATGCTGGCCCGGTCGACGCGCTGCAACTCCGTACGGCAGAGGTTGCGGATCTTGTGCAGGAAGAGCCGGCGGGACGCCTCGGGGCCGACCTCGTGGTACATGGGGTAGCCGCCGAACAGCTCGTCCGAGCCGTCCCCGGTCAGCACCACCTTCACGCCCAGCTCGCGCAGCCGGCGGAAGAGCGGCACGGAGACCACCGCGTTGATGATGTCGCCGTACTCGGTCAGCTCGGAGATCCGGATGGCCTCCCGGATGTCGGCCAGCCGGATGTCGCGCGGGCGCAGCTCGACCACCTCGTGCGGCACCCCCAGGTCCCGCGCCAACCGCCGCGCGTACGCCACGTCGGGGCTGTCCGGCACCCCGACGGTGACCGCGACGCAGTCGGGGTGCGTCTCGCGCACGTGCAGCAGGACCAGCGAGCTGTCCAGCCCGCCGGAGAGCACCACCCCGACGGTGAGGTCGGTGTCGACGCGCATTCGGATGCTGTCGGTGAGGGCGGCACGGACGAGCAGGGCGGCCTCGTCCGGGTCGTCCACCACCGACAGCCCGTCACCGAGGGCGAGCAGGTCGACGTACGCGCGCAGCCGGACCTGCCCGTCGGGCTCGGCCCAGCCGTGGTGCCCGGGCGGCACCTCGCCGATCGGGACGCCGTGCCCGACCAGCGCCTTCACCTCGCTGGCGACGTGCAGGCAGCCGGGCGTCCGGGCCCAGTACAGGGGCTTCACGCCGAGCGGGTCCCGGACCAGCCAGGCGCGGCCCGTGGCCCGTTCCACGACGGCGAAGGCGTACTCGCCACGCAGCCGGGTGACCATGCCCTCGCCCCACTGCAGGAACGCGGCGAGCACGACCTCCGTGTCGCTGGCGCTGCGGAAGCGGTGCCCGAGCCGGACCAGCTCCGCGCGCAGCTCGTGGTGGTTGAAGACCTCGCCGTTGTAGCAGAGCAGCCACCGCTCGTCGACGGAGGTCCACGGCTGCACGGCGCGCTCCCGGTCCACCACCTTCAGCCGTCGGGTGCCGGCGAGCAGGCCGTTCTCGTAGCGGGCCTCGGTGACCTCGCCGCGGGGGGCCAGGGTGGCGAGCATCCGCCGGAAGATCGCCGGGTCGGCCTCGGGGCCGAGGCTCAACGCGATGCCGCACACCGACTCAGACCCCCATCTCGGCTTCGTACGCCCGGCGCAGCCGCCGGCCGCTGCCGGGCGCGAGGCACAGGTGCCACGCCTGCCCCTCGTCGACCACGTTGACCTCGCCGGCCCGTTGCCTGGCCAGCAGCAGCTCGGCGAGGGTGTCCCGGACGCCGAAGCGGTCGAACCACGCCAGCTCGACGTCGACCGCCCAGCCCAGGCAGTGGCCGCTGGGGACCATGGCGGCGTACCCGAGGCGGCGCAGCCGGTGCTGGTGCTCGGCGCTGCGGACCAGGCTGGTCACCCACAGCGGCGGGGTGGCGGGCGGGGTGTTGGCGGCGAACTCCCGGCCGATGTCGTTGAGCAGCGCCACGACCTCCCGGCGGGCCCGCCGGAAGCGCAGCCCGGCGGTGCGCGGCGTGGCGTCGGGCCGCAGCCGGCGCCGGGCCGCCCGCATCCCGCGTCCAAACAGCGTCTTCGGCTGCTCGGTGTAGCAGAAGCGGAGCAGGTCGCGGCGGCGCAGCCACTCCAGGTCGACCAGGTCGGGGCTGGCGTCGACCTGGGCGTCGGTGAGGAAGGTCGGCGCGTCGCGCCACCACATCACGTCGACGCGGGAGAGCAGGTAGATGCGGACCAGTGCGGTGAGGTCGGCGGCGGAGCTGCGCGGGTTGGGCTGGTAGCGGGCCATCTCCAGCAGCAGCGTCTCGCGGGCGCCGACGAGCCCCTGGGGGGTGGCGTCGAGCACCGCGGCGATCGCGGGTTCGCGCAGCCGGTCGTCGATCAGCACCTGCCGCGCCGCCGTGCAGGACGCCCCGGCCAGGGCGCCCACCTCGACCAGCAGGTCGGCGACGGCCGCCCGGTAGGCGTCGAGGTCCGGCGGGGCGGGGCGGGGCGGCGTGCCGGGCACCCGCCGGCGGGCGCGGGCTGCGGGTGTGACGGAGGGCCCGGGCTGCTGCCCGGGACTTCGGCTGGGCACTCGCATGGTCGGGTCCTCTCTCCCGTCACGACATCACTGTGTGCATCGCCCTGCGCATACCGTAACCAGGCGCGACGGGATAAGTGCGAACAATCCTCTTATCTCCTCCTAGGGGGCGGCTCCGGGGCGTGGGCGGGCACGAACGGCTAGGGCCGGGACGCGGCACTCAACCGCTGCACCTCGGCGTACGAGGGCGGTTCCCGGTGCGGCGCGGTGCCGGACCGGACGGCGTCCAGGGCGTCCAGGGCGGCGCCGAGCGCGGCCCGGAACAGCAGCGAGCCCGTGCTCACCCGGGCCACGCCGAGCGCCCGCAGCTCGTCGAGGGTGGGCCCGCCCGGGCGGTACAGCACGTTCAGCGGCAGGTCGATCCCCGCGACGAGGGCGCCGATGGTGTCGGCGTCCGGTGCTGCGGGCACGAAGATCCCGTCGGCGCCGGCATCCGCGTAGGCCCTGGCCCGGGCCAGGGTCGCCGGCAGCGGGTCGGGCGTCCCCAGCCACCACGTGTCGGTGCGGGCGTTGACGAACAGGGCCGGCGCCGCGTCCTTGACGGCGGCCACCTTGGCCGCGGTCAGCGCCGGCGGGTCGAGGGTGCCGTCGGCCCGGCCGTCCTCGATGTTGATCCCGACCACCCCGAGGGCGGCCAGCTCGGCCGCCAGGTCGGCCACGGCCGCCGGGTCGTCGGCGCAGCCCGCCTCCACGTCGACGCTCAGCAGCACCGGGAGGCCGCGCAGCGCCCGGGCCAGCCGGAGGTTCTCCGCCCGGGTGGCCGCCGCCGCGTCCGGCAGCCCGGCGGCGGCGGCGACCCCGAGGCTCGTGGTGCCGACCGCCGGGTGTCCGCGCGCGGCGAACGCGGCGGCGCTGGCGTGGTCCCAGGCGTTGGGCAGCAGCAGCGGCCGGTCGGCGTGGTGCAGGGCGTGGAAGGCGGCGCAGCGCTCGTTCATCGGGGTTCCCACCTCGGTACTCGTCGGGACGCACGGCAGCGCGTGCGGTTGGTACGTCACCGGGGCGGCGGCCGTCCGGCACCGGCGCCGCAGCCGGATTCCTTCGTTTCCGCCGAACCGTCGGCCCCCGCCGGGCGGCACGGACCCCGGGTCGGGCGGACGCGGGCCGGTCAGGCCCGGCCGCCGCCGGTCTCCGGTGCGGCGGCGGGCGCCAGGTCGGCCGGGGCGAGGCCGAGCGCGGCGGCCAGCGCGGGACCGCCGGCCTGGGTCAGCCGGACGGCCCGGCCACCGCCCCGGGTCAGCCAGCCCACCTCGAAGAAGCGGTCGCACAGCGCGGCACCCAGCGCACCGGCCAGGTGCGGGCGGCGTTCGGTCCAGTCGAGGCAGTCGCGCATCAGGGGGCGGCGGGCGGCCCGCAGCGGCGCGACCGGCACGCCGAGCCCGTCCAGCCAATCCAGCCCGGCCGGGGTCAGCGCCAGGCCGTCGGCGCCGTCGAGCAGCCCGCGGTCGAGCATCGTGTCCCGCAGCAGCACGCCGAGGCGGCCGGCCAGGTGGTCGTAGCAGGTGCGGGCGTACGCCAGGGCGGCGTCGGCGCGGGCGGCGCGCAACGAGCGGACGGGCCGGGGCCGCGCCGGCGCGTGGCCGGCCAGGTCCTCGATCAACTGGGCCACCGAGGGGCCGGCGAGCCGGACGTAGCGGTGCCGCCCCTGCCGCTGCTCGACCAGCAGCCCGCCCCGGACCAGGCGGGTGAGGTGGTCACTGACGGTGGAGGGCGCCACCCCGGCGAGCCGGGCCAGCTCGCCGGCCGCCCACGCCCGGCCGTCGAGCAGGGCCAGGCAGATGCGGGCCCGGGTGTCGTCGGCGAGCAGGGCGGCGAGCCGGGCCAGGGTCGGGCCGTCCGTGGCGGTGGTGGTCACGCACCCATGCTGGCACGGGCACGTTCCGGTGCCCACCGAAGCGTCGCCCGCGCCTTTACAACGTTGTATCCAACGTTGTAGAAACGGACCCAGTGATCCAGGTCGACTTCTCCCCACCCGAGGCAGGTCTGATGGGACATCTCCGCCGCGCCGGCGCGCTCGCCGCCGTCATCGGTCTGGCCCTGGCCGGAACGGCGTCCGCGCCGGCCGCCGCCGCGCCCGACACCCGTTACCGCAACCCGGTCTCGGCCGGGTTCGCCGACACCTTCGCCGACCCGGTGGTCGTCCGTGGCGAGGACGGTTTCTGGTACGCGTACGGCACCACCGATCCGTTGCGCGAGGGCGAGGGGACCTTCCACCGGGTGCCCACCGCCCGCTCCGCCGACCTGGTCGACTGGACGTACGTCGGGGACGCCTTCGGCGCCGACCAGCGCCCGGCGTACGCGGCGCCCGGCGCCGGCTTCTGGGCCCCCGACGTGCGCCGGGTCGGCGACCGCTGGGTCATGTACGTGACCGTCACCGACACCACCGTCTCCCCCGACGGCGGCGACTTCGCCGTCGGCGCGGCCACCGCGCCCACCCCGACCGGCCCGTGGACCTTCGCCGACAAGCCCGTGGTCGCGCCCCGCCCCGGCGGTGGCGGCGGCTGGCTGTGGACCATCGACCCGAGCCAGTTCACCGACGTCGACGGCCGGCACTACCTCTACTACGGCAGCTACTACGGCGGCATCTCCGTCACCGAACTCTCCCCCGACGGGCTGCGCGCCGTCGACGCGCCGACGCCGGTCGCCGTCGACAACAAGTTCGAGGGCAGCTACGTGCTGCGCCGCGACGGCTGGTACTACCTGTTCGCCTCCACCGCCAACTGCTGTGCCGGTCCGGCCACCGGCTACTCCGTCCACGTCGGCCGATCGCGCAGCCCGCGCGGGCCCTTCGTGGACCGCGACGGCATCCCGCTGACCGCCTCCCGGGCCGGCGGCACCCCCGTGCTCGCCCAGAACGGCAACCGCTGGATCGGCACCGGCCACAACGGCTTCCTGACCGACCTGTCCGGCCAGGACTGGATCGTCTACCACGCCATCGACCGGGCCGACCCGTACCTGGACGAGCCGTTCGGCATCAACGAGCGGCCGATGCTGCTGGACCGCCTCGACTGGATCGACGGTTGGCCGACCGTGAACGCCGGCGCCGGCCCGTCGGAGGGCGCCCGGCCCGCACCGGTCACCACCGGCCGGGTGGACGAACGCTTCGACGCCGGTCTCGCCGGCTGGCGCGGCACCGTCGGGGACTGGCGGGTCGCCGACGGCCGGCTCACCGGCAGCGGCACGCTGACCGGCCGTACGACCGTCGGCGGGGACGTGCGCGCGGAGGTCGACCTGCGGCCCGCCGCCACCGGGGCGGCCGGGCTCACCCTCGGCGACCGCGTCGCGGTGCGGGTGGACACCGCCGCCGGCAGGCTGGTCGCCCGGGACGGCGCCCGCACCGCGAGCGCGCCGCTGCCTGCCGGCTTCGACTCGGCGGCCGGGCACAACCTCGCCGTCGAGGTACGCGGCCGGCAGCTCACGGCCGAGCTGAGCCCGGCCCGGCTCGGGGACCAGGTGGCGGCACTGTCGCTGCGGCTGGACCGGCCGGTCGTCGGCCGGATCGCGCTGACCGCCACCGGCGGGGCCGCCGGGTTCGACAACGTCAGCGTCGCCCGGCTGCACCGGCCGGTGCGGCACGCCGCGCCCGAGCCCCGGGCCGGCGGCCTGCTGCCGGCGTTCTCCGACGAGTTCACCGACGGACTCGACCCGGCGTGGCGGTGGGTCCGGCCGGACCCGGCGGCCACCGTGTCCGGCGGGGCGCTGCGCTGGCCCGTGCAGGGCGCCGACCTGACCGGCACCGGCAACAACGCCGGCGTGCTGCTGCGCGACGCGCCGACGGGCGACTACGTCGTGGAGACGAAGGTGACGCTCGACCTCGGCGAGGAGACCGTGCGCAACTACCAGCAGGCCGGCCTGGTCGCCTACGTCGACGACGACCGCTTCGCCCGGTTGGCGCAGGTCGCCATCTGGAACACCCGCCAGGTCGAGTACGGCTACGAGCTGCCCTTCGCCGGCCGGCCGGTCTACGGCGGCAACATCGTCGGCACCCCGGCGACCACCACCTGGCTGCGGCTGGCGCACCGGGTCGACCCGGCCACCGGCGAGCACGAGTTCCGGGCCGGCTCCAGCCGGGACGGGCGGAACTGGACGTGGGGCGGGGTGTGGACCTTCCCGGCCGACACCACCCCGCGGATCGGGCTGGTCGCCCACGGCGGCGCCGAGCCGGCGCTCACCGCGCGGTTCGACTACGTGCGCTTCCACCGCTGATCGGGTCGGGGCCCCTGCCGTCGAGGAGCGGCGGGGGGCCCGCCGGCCGGAGCTTCTCGCAGCAGGGGCGGTCCGGCCTGTACGCACGCCCCGCGCACCGCCGCCTCCAGGCCGGGCGAGCAGACCAGTTCGACCGTACGCACGCCGCCAGGCTATCCGCGGCCCGGCCGGTGCCAGCCGTCGCCGTGCGCCGCCTCGACCCGACCGGTCGCGGGCGGCCCGGTCAGAGCCAGCCGTTGTCCCGGGCCGTCCGCGCTGCCTCCGCCCGGCTCGTCGCACCGAGCTTCTGCACCGCCGCGGCGAGGTAGTTGCGGACCGTGCCGCTGGACAGGTGGGCCCGGCGGGCGACCACCGCAACCGAGGCGCCGTCCTCGGCCAGCCGCAGCGTGTCCAGCTCGCGCGGGGTCAGCGGGCACGGCGGGATGGTCAGCGCGTCGGCGGCCAGCGCCGGGTCGACGTACCGGCCGCCGGCGTGCACCCGCCGGATCACGTCGGCGAGCGCCCCGCCGGGCGCGCCCTTGGGCAGGAACCCGCGGGCCCCGGCGGTGAGCGCGCGGGCCAGGTGTGCCGGCCGACCCTGGCCGGTGAGGATCACCACCGCGCAGGACGGCAGCACCCGGGCCAGCTCGGCGGCGACCTGGAAGCCGTCGGGGCCGGGCATCGCCAGGTCGACGACGGCCACGTCGGGGCGGTGCGCCAGGGCGGCGGTCACGGCGGCCCCGCCGTCGGCCGCCTGCGCCACCACCGTCAGGTCCTCCTCCAGGTCGAGCAGGGCGGCGAGGGCGGCCCGGATCAGCTCCTCGTCGTCGGCGAGCAGGACCCGGATCATGACGCCGTCGGGACGGTCGCCTCGACGGTGAAGACGCCGTCCTCCCGGTACGTGCGCAGTTCCCCGCCGGCGGCGGCCAGCCGCTCGGCCAGCCCGCGCAGGCCGTAACTGTGCCGGTCGGGCGCGCCGGCCGCGCCCGCGCCGTCGTTGGTCACCGTCATCCGCGCCACTTCCGCCTCCTGGTCGATCTCGATCCGGCACCAGCCGGCCCGGCTGTGCCGCAGCACGTTGGTGCCGGCCTCGCGCAGCACCGCCGCGAGCTGGGCGGCCGCCTCCGCCGGCAGCTCGCCGGCGGGCGGCACCACGGTGCACCGCACCCCGGAGGAGCGCAGCACCTGCCCGACCGCGGCGACCTGCTCGGCGAGGTCGACGCGGCGGTAGCCGTGCACCGTGCGGCGCAGCTCGGTCAGCGCGGTGGCGGCCAGCCGCTGCGCCTCGGCCGCCTCCCGGCCGGCCCGCTCCGCGTCGGTCGCCGCGAGCCGGGCGGCGAGTTCGGCCTTCAGCGCGATGACGGTGAGGTGGTGCCCGAGCAGGTCGTGCACGTCGCCGGCGAAGCGCAGCCGCTCCTGCGCCGCCGCGAGGCTCGCCTGGGCGATCTGCCCTCGGCCGGCCTGCACCAGCAACTCCCAGAACCACACCTGGAATCCGTTCACCGCGGCGATGCCGAGGCCGACGCCGCCGCTGATCACCAGGGACCGGCCCACGGGCGTCCCGGTCGCCGTCGCCACCGCCGCGGCGACCGGCAGGGTGGCGGCCGCCACGGGGACCACCATCCGCGCTCGGGCGACCAGCGGCACCGCGCCGACGACCGCCGCGCCCAGCCAGGCCCACGTGGGCCACGCTCCGGCAGCGACCGGCGCCACCAGCGGGACGCTCAGCACCGCCACGGCGGCGAACGCCACGCGGCAGCGGCGGCGGACCCGCTCCGCCACGTCCGGTGTCACGGTCGCGTACAGGGCCACCGCCAGCACCACGGCGACCGCGGCGAGCCCGACCGCACCGAGCGCCACCCGCAGGCCCGACGGCTCCCGGGTCAGCCCGACCGCGGGCAGGAACAGGCCGGAGGCCACCCCGGTGGCGAGGGACGCCGTCGCGCCGGCCCGGGCCCGGCGCAGGCGCCGGTCCGGTCCGGACACCGTCGGGTCAAACGCCACGGTCCGAATGGTAGGGCGCGACACCGGCCCACCGCCGTACGCGGGATGCACGGATCGGCGGTGCGTTCCGCACGGCCGACCGGTGACACGGCGCGGGTGTCCGGCGCGCCCGCCCGCGCGCAGGCTCGATGGCATGACGGAGACGACGGCGAACGCCAACCCGACAACACCGCACGTCGGTCGCGCGCAACCGCGCGCCGCGCTGCTGCGGCACCTGCTGGAGATGGCGCTGGCCATGATCGCCGGAATGCTGCTGCTCGGGCAGCTCCGCGCGGCCGTGGGCACGTCGCTCGGCTTCTCCCCGGACCTCGGACGGGCCGACGTCGGCGCCGTGCTCATGGCGACGGACATGAGCGTCGGCATGGCGGTGTGGATGCGGTACCGGAGACACTCCTGGGCCGCCGTCGGGGAGATGACCGTGGCGATGTACCTGCCGGTGCTGGTGCTGTTCGTACCGTTCCGGGCCGGGCTGGTCGGCGCGGACGCCCTGCTCCTCGGCAGCCACCTGTTGATGCTCCCGGCGATGGCGCTCGCGGTGCTGCGTCGGCGGGCCGAGTACGCCCGGCACCCGGCCGCCGCCCGCGTGGTTCCGCGGCACCGGCTGGTCGCGGCGCTGGCGCGCCGCTGGCCGACCGGGCTCGCCCTGCTGATAACGCTGGACATGCTCCTCTCCCCGTGGGTGCCCCCGGCGCTGTTCCTGCTGGCGCTGCCGGCGGCATACCTGGTCATCGGCACGGCGCCGGGGCAGCTGGGCGAGCGCCGGATGCTCGTCCTCCAGTTGGCCGGGCTGGCCGGCTGGGCAGCGCTGGCGCTGGTCGCCACCGTGGTCGACCAAGGGCTGGCGGGCTGGCTGGTGGCCGCCGGCTGGCTCGGACACGCGGCCTGGGACGTGGTGCACCACCGCGCGAACCGGGTCGTCCCGCGCGGCTACGCCGAGTGGTGCGCGGTCTTCGACACGGTCGTCGGGCTCTCGGTCGTGCTGGCCCTGCTGAGCCGCTGACCCCCCGATCGGGGTGGGTCGCCGACACGGGGCGGCGACCCACCCCGACGGGCTCTTGTGCCGGTCGGCGGAACCGCCGGGCGGTGATGATGAAAAGCTTGCCGCATGAGTTCCGCACCCGTACGGCACGACCCACCGACCGACCCCTCCCCGGACGCCCCCGACGAGGCGACCGCCTTCGCGGATCTCGGGCTGCGCGCCGAGCTGCTGGGCGCGCTGTCCGCCCTCGGCTACGAGGAGCCCACGCCGATCCAGCGGGAGGCCATCCCTCCCCTGCTGGCCGGTCGGGACCTGCTCGGGCAGGCGGCCACCGGTACGGGCAAGACCGCCGCGTTCGCCCTGCCGCTGCTGCAGCGGATGCCCGACGAGCGGCCCGGCGACCCGGTGGCGCTGGTGCTGGTCCCGACCCGGGAGCTGGCGGTGCAGGTGTCGGAGGCGTTCCACCGCTACGGCAAGGACCTGGGCACCCGGGTGCTGCCCATCTACGGCGGCCAGCCGATCGGCCGGCAGCTGCGCGCTCTGGACATGGGCGTGGACGTGGTGGTGGCGACCCCGGGCCGGGCGCTGGACCACATCGCCCGGGGCACGCTCAACCTGGGCTCGCTGGCCACGGTCGTGCTCGACGAGGCCGACGAGATGCTCGACATGGGCTTCGCCGAGGACATCGAGGCGATCCTGGAGCACACGCCCGCGCAGCGGCAGACGGTGCTGTTCTCGGCGACGATGCCGGCGCGGATCGACGGGCTGGCCCGCCAGCACCTGACCGACCCGGTGCGCATCCTCATCGCGCGGGAGCAGCCGGTGGCCGGGGAGGCGCCCCGGGTGCGGCAGAGCGCGTACATCGTCGCCCGGGCGCACAAGCCGGCGGCGCTGGGCCGGGTGCTGGACGTGGAGTCCCCCACCGCGGCGATCGTCTTCTGCCGCAGCCGGGAGGAGGTCGACCGGCTCACCGAGACCATGAACGGCCGGGGCTACCGGGCCGAGGCGCTGCACGGCGGGATGAGCCAGGAGCAGCGCGACCGGGTGATGGGCCGGCTGCGCACGGGCACCGCGGACCTGCTGGTGGCCACCGACGTGGCCGCCCGCGGCCTCGACGTCGAGCAGCTCACCCACGTCGTCAACTACGACGTGCCGTCGGCCCCCGAGTCGTACGTGCACCGGATCGGCCGGGTGGGCCGCGCCGGGCGGGAGGGCGTGGCGATCACCCTCGCGGAGCCGCGCGAGCACCGGATGCTCAAGACCATCGAGCGGGTCACCGGCCAGCGGATCACCATCGACAAGATCCCGACGGTGGCGGACATGCGCACCCGGCGGCTGGAGCTGACCCAGGGCGCGCTGCGGGAGAGCCTGCTGGAGGACGACCTCGACCCGTACCGGGCGATCGTGGAGTCGTTGACCGACGAGTTCGACCTGGTGGAGGTGGCGCTCGCGGCGGTGAAGCTGGCGCACGAGGCGACCTCGCCGGGCGCCGACGACGAGGAGGAGATCCCGCAGGTCCCGGTCCGGGCTCCGCGCGAGGGGCGGCCGGAGGGCGGCGGCCGGGGCGAGCGGCGCGGCGGTGGCCGGCCCCGCACCGGCGGCACCACGCAGGTCTTCATCGGCCTCGGCCGGCGTGCCGGGGTCCGGCCGCAGGACCTCGTCGGCGCGATCACCGGCGAGACGGGGGTCAGCGGCCGGGACATCGGCTCGATCGAGATCGCCGACCGGTTCTCGCTGGTGGAGGTGCCCTACGCCGTGGCCGACGAGGTGATCGCGGGGCTGCGCGGCAGCACGATCAAGGGCCGCAAGGCGACCGTACGCCGGGATCGTGACGGTGACGGCGGCGGCGAGCGCCGCTTCGACGGGGCCGACCGGCGCGAGCGCCGCGACCGCGACTTCGGCGACCGGCGCGACCGGCGCTGACGACGACACCGTCCCCACCGGCAACCCCGGCAGCACTGATGCACCGAGGCCCCCGCTGTTCCGGGCGGGGGTCTCGTCGCGTCCGCGCAGCGGTCAGCCGGCCGGCTCCGTGGCCACCCGTTCGGCGTGCTCCTGCTGCACCGCGCGAGCGGTGGTGAGGAAGTCGACGATCGTCTCGAGCTGTCCGCGGTCGTACCGCGTCAGCGCCCGCAGGCCGGCCTCGCCGACCGGCCGGTAGATCCTCCGCTCGGCCGCCCGGGCCGCTTCGGTCGCCTCGACCAGCACCCGACGCCGGTTGGCGGCGTCCCGGGTACGCGCCACCAGGCCGACCCGTTCCAGCCGGTCAATGACGGTGGTGGTGGCCGCCGGGCTGAGCCGCAGCGCCGCCGTCAACTCGCCGGCCGTCACCGGCCCGCGGCCGAGGACGACGTCCAGCGCCCGCAGGTCCGTCCGGTTGATCCCCAGCCGGCCGGCGGCCGCCTCGTCGAAGGCGTCGAAGCTCTGCTGCAGCAGCCGGATCTCCCGGGCCACGTGGTACACCAGCTCACTTTTCGACATTCGAATCTTCCTGCTAGCTTAGATTTCGACAGTCGAACTTTAGCAGGGAGTGACCATGACCGAGAACGACCGCAGGGAGATCCGCGAGCTGTTCGACCGGCTGCTGCGGGCGTGGACCGACAACGACGCGGTCGCGTACGGCGCCTGCTTCACCGAGGACTCCGACTACGTGTCGTACGACGGCACCCGGGCGGCCGGGCGGGCACCGATGCAGGACGCGCACGACCGGCTCTTCCGGGGCGTACTCGCCGGATCGGCGCTGGTCGGCGAGGTGGAGTCGATCCGGGCGGTGACCGCCGACGTGGCCGTCGTGCACGGCACCGGCTCGGTGCTGATGCCCTGGCGCACCCGGCTGCCCCGGCGCCGGCTGTCCCGCCAGACCCTGGTCGCCGTGCGGACGCCGACCGGATGGCGGTTCACCGCGCTGCACAACGGTCGGGTCCGCCCGATAGGGATCCCCGCGCCCGACTCCGCACCGGCCCGGCTGTCCCGCACGATGGGGCGGTACGCCCGACGGCTCGGGCTGGGCCGCGCCTGACCGGCGGGCCCCGCACACGCGGCGACCCCCGACGCCCGCGGGGCGTCGGGGGCCGCCGGGCGACGGGCCGGTCAGGCCGCGGTCAACGCCTGGCCGCCCAGGGCGTCCGCGTCGACCTCGGCGGGGCGCAGCGCCAGGGCGAGCACGTCGGCGACGTCGGCGAGGGTGTGGACCGTCAGCGCCTCACGGACCTCGGCCGGCAGGTCGTCGAGGTCCGGCTCGTTGCGGGCCGGGATGATCACCTCGGTCAGGCCGGCCCGGTGGGCGGCGAGCAGCTTCTGCTTCACCCCGCCGATGGGCAGCACCCGGCCGGAGAGGGTCACCTCGCCGGTCATCCCGAACTCGGGCCGCACCGGCCGGCCGCCGGCCAGCGAGGCGAGGGCGGTGACCATGGTGATGCCGGCGCTGGGACCGTCCTTGGGCACCGCGCCCGCCGGCACGTGCAGGTGGATCCGCCGCCCGGCGAGGGCGTTCGGGTCCAGCCCGAGCCGGCGCCCGTTGGAGCGCAGGTACGACAGCGCGATGTGCGCGGACTCCTTCATCACGTCGCCGAGCTGGCCGGTCAGGGTCAGCCCCGGCTCGCCCTCCATGCTGGTGGCCTCGATGAAGAGCACGTCGCCGCCGGCGCCGGTGACCGCCAGGCCGGTCGCCACGCCGGGCACCGCCGTCCGCTCCGCCGACTCCGGGGTGAACTTCGGCCGCCCGAGATAGGTGGCGAGGTTGTCGGCGTCGACGCGGACCGGCGCCGGGTCGGTGGCCAGGGCCACCGCGACCTTGCGGAGGATCTTCGCCAGCGACCGTTCGAGCTGGCGCACGCCGGCCTCCCGGGTGTACTCGCCGGCGATCCGGGCGAGGGCGTCGTCGCCGACGCCGACCTCCTCGACGGTCAACCCGGCCCGCTCCCGCTGCCGGGGCAGCAGGTGGTCCCGGGCGATGGCGACCTTTTCCTCCTCGGTGTACCCGTCCAGGGTGACCAGCTCCATCCGGTCCAGCAGCGGGCCGGGGATGGTCTCCACCACGTTGGCGGTGGCCAGGAAGAGCACGTCGGAGAGGTCGAGGTCGACCTCCAGGTAGTGGTCGCGGAAGGTGTGGTTCTGCGCCGGGTCGAGCACCTCCAGCAGGGCGGCGGCCGGGTCGCCGGAGTAGCCGACGGCCAGCTTGTCGACCTCGTCGAGGAGCACGACCGGGTTCATCGAGCCGGCCTCGCGCAGGGCGCGCACGATCCGGCCGGGCAGCGCGCCGACGTACGTGCGGCGGTGGCCGCGGATCTCGGCCTCGTCGCGGACGCCGCCGAGGGAGACCCGGACGAAGTTGCGCCCGAGCGCGCGGGCGACCGACTCGCCGAGGCTGGTCTTGCCGACGCCGGGCGGGCCGGCCAGGGCGAGCACCGCGCCGGAGCCGCGGCCACCGACGACGCCCAGGTTCCGCTCGGCCCGCCGGTTGCGCACCGCGAGGTACTCCAGGATGCGGTCCTTCACGTCGGCCAGGCCGGCGTGGTCGGCGTCGAGCACCGCGCGGGCCGCGGCCAGGTCGGTGTTGTCCTCGGTACGGGTGCTCCACGGCATCTCCAGCACCGTGTCGAGCCAGGTGCGGATCCAGCCCGCCTCCGGGGAGGCGTCGCTGGCCCGCTCCAGCTTGCCGACCTCGCGCAGCGCCGCCTCGCGGACCTTCTCGGGCAGGTCGGCGGCCTCGACGCGGGCCCGGTAGTCGGCGGAGCCGTCCGGCTCGTCCTCGCCGAGTTCCTTGCGGATGGCGGCGAGCTGCTGGCGGAGCAGGAACTCCCGCTGGGACTTCTCCAGCCCCTCGCGGACGTCGGTGTTGATCTGCTCGGCGATCTCCTGCTCGGCCAGGTGGTCCTTCACCCAGCCGACGAGCAGTTCCAGCCGGGCGGTGACGTCCGGCGCGGCGAGCAGCTCGGTCTTCTGGGCGAGGCTGAGCCAGGAGACGTAGCCGGCGGAGTCGGCCAGCTCGGAGAGGTCGGTCATCCGCTCGATCGCGTCGATGACCTGCCAGGCGCCGCGCTGCTGGAGCACGGACGTCATCAGGGCGCGGTACTCGCGGGCGAGTTCGCGGGCGCGGCCGGCGGGGGCGGGCTCGTCGAGTTCGGTCGCCTCGACCCAGAGGGCGGCGCCGGGTCCCGGGACCCCGGAGCCGATGCGGGCGCGGGAGAGGCCGCGGACGACGGCGGCCGGTTCGCCGCTGGGCAGCCGGCCCACCTTCTCGATGGTGGCGACCGCGCCGACCGGGCCGTACTCGCCGTCGAGGCGGGGAACGGCGAGCAGCTTGCCTTCGCCGGTGGCGCGGGCCGCGTCGACGGCGGCCTGGGTGGTCGGGTCGAGGGTCACCGGGATGACCATGCCGGGCAGCAGCACGGCGTCGGTCAGGGGCAGTACCGGAAGAGTTGCCATCGAACACCTGCTATCGCGTTGAGTTGAGCGTGTCCAACTCAAGTAACAAAGCGTTCCCCTTGTTCCGCACTGTGACCCAGACCACTTCCCCGCGCCACCGGCCGCCTCGCCACGCCGGCATGCTGGGCGACCGAACTCCCCCGCCTTTGCGCCGGCCGCGCCGATTTCCCGCGATAACGCGACCCGCCGAAATGAAAACGACGCGTATTGTTGCGCAATTGCCGTGCGATAGGTCAAACTTTGACCACACCCCGCCCCACACAGGGAGTAATTGGCGATGGCGAGAAAAGTAATCACTGTTCTGACCGACGACCTCGACGGCGGAAAGGCCGACCGGACCGTCGAGTTCAGTCTGGACGGCGTGGCGTACACCATCGACGTCTCCGACGAGAACGCGGGCGTGCTGCGCAAGGCTCTCGACCCGTACATCAGCGCTGGCCGACGGATCGGGCGCGGCACCGTCGACGTCGGGCGGGCGCCCCGCCGGGCGGGCACCCCGGGCGGCGCGGGAATGGACCGGGAGCAGAACCGGGCCATCCGGGAATGGGCCGTCAAGAACGGCTACAAGATTTCCGAGCGCGGCCGCATCCCGGTCGAGGTCGCCGAGGCGTACAAGAACCGCTGACCTGGCGCCGGGTTCACGCTCGCGTCCACGCGGGGTCACGCTGCGGAATCAGCGGGGCCCCGCCGGTCTTTTCCCACGGCCGCCCATTCGCACGGCCCGCGTCCGGCGGCGGACGCATTCGCGGGCGGCGCATTCGCCGAGCGGCCCCGACTGTCGCCGGGCGACCCCCGAGTGGCCGCGCCGGGCGGATTCCGCGTCGGACGGAAACGGGATCCGCCCGAGGACCGGCAACCCACCCGGGCGGCGAAGCGGCCGGTGGTGACCCGGGCGGCTCCGGCCGCGCGTGATCACCGCCACGATTCGTGCCCGCGCGACCCGAGACCGTCGCACCCCCGGAGTGTAATGAGCGACAGCTTTGTCGGGCATTACGCAAACGCATCTCGGGGGTGGCGGATGACGCGCTGGTGGAGCCAGACGGCCGGCGGGCTGCCCCGCACGTTCTGGTACCTCTGGACGGCCACGCTGATCAACCGGCTGGGTAGCTTCGTCGCCATCTACCTCGGCGTCTACCTGGTCTCGGTGCGGGGCTTCAGCCCCGCGTACGCCGGAGTGGTGATCGGGTTGCACGGGGCCGGCAGCGCAGCGGGGAGCGTGCTCGGCGGGGTCGTCGCGGACCGGTGGGGGCGGCGGCCGGCGATGCTGGTCGGCAACGTGGCCGCCGCCGCCGCGGCGGTGTCGCTGGGCCTGAGCAACCACCCCACGGCGGTCGCGGCGCTCACCCTCCTGCTCGGGCTCTTCCTCGGCGTCGCCCGGCCGGCCTTCACCGCCACCATCATCGACGTGGTGGGCGAGCGGGACCGGCTGCGCGCCCTGACGCTCAACTACTGGGCGATCAACATCGGGTTCGCCGTCGCCGCGACCGTCGCCGGCCTGCTGGTCCGCGCCGATCCGCTGCTGCTGTTCGTGGTCAACGCGGCGGTGCTGCTCGGCACCGCCGCGCTGATCGGGTTGAAGGTGCCCGAGTCGCGCCCCGCCCCGGTCACCGTCGGGCAGTTCACCCGCGCCGACTCCGGCGGGCTCGGCACCGTGCTGCGCGACCGGGTCTTCCTGACCTTCACCGCCCTCACCGGGCTGGCCTGGCTCTGCATCCAGGGCAGCGTGATGCTCCCCGTCGCGTTGCAGGCCGACGGCCTGCCGGCGTCGGCGTACGGGCCGGTCATCGCGGTCAACGGGCTGATGATCGTGCTGGGGCAACTCTTCGTGCCCCGGCTGGTCGGCCGCTTCGACCGGTCCCGCACCATCGCCGCCGCCGTCGTGGTGGTCGGCGCCGGCTTCGCGCTGACCGCGCTGGCCGACGCGGTGTGGTTCTACGCGTTCACGGTCGCCGTCTGGACGCTCGGCGAGATGCTGATGACCCCGGCGAACTCGGCGCTGACGGCGGACCTGTCGCCGGCGGCGCAGCGCGGCCGTTACCAGGGGGTCTACTCGCTCGGCTACGCCTTCGCCAGCTTCGCCGGGCCGACCCTCGGCGGGCTGGTCGCCGCCCGGTTCTCCACCGACGCCCTCTGGCTGGGCCTGTTCGGTCTGGCCCTGCTGGTGGCCGCCGGCAACCTCCTCGCGGTCCGCCCCCGGGCCAGGCGGATCGAGGCCCTGCGGGCCGGTGCCACCTCGGCCGCCGCCCCCGGCCGGACGGCGGCAGCGCTGGCCTGACGACGGCCGGGGACCCGGGGTACGCCCGTGCGGCGCGGGGGCGGTCAGTCCGCGCAGAGGTGCGCGAAGGCGAACCCGTGCGCCATCTCGTCGCGCCGCGATTCGAGCAGCCGGATGTCGGCGAGCAGCTCCTCGCGGGGCGTCAGGACCGGCTCGGCCGTCTCCAGCTCGCGCAGCCGTTGGCCGACGGCCATCGCCGCCAGGTCCTCGGCCAGGCGGGCCGGGTCCACGCCGGCGGAGACCCGCTGCTCGTGCACCGTCACCCGCTCCACGAGACAGGCACCGGGACGCACCTCGACCCAACTCCACCCCTCGGCCGGCCCGCCCCGCCAGGTCAGGTGCAGCCCCCGGACGATCGGGTCCACCAGCCTCCGCGACACGTACGCGTCGACCGCCGCGGCCCGGGCCAACGCGCCGAGGTCGTTGACGTGGCCCGTCCGCCCGTCGGGCAGCCGGCCGAAGATGTCGCGGAACCCGAGCGGGGGCACGTCCCCCGCCTCCGGCTCCCCCGCGCCGAGCGCCGTGTAGGCGCGGGCGTCGAGCACGTACGCCACGATCCGCCGCCCGTGCTCGTCGGCGCGCAGCGTGGGCGACCCGATCCGCAGCACCGCTAGGCCGACCGCCTCGGCGACCACGTTCTTCATCCGCTCGGCGCGCTGCCCGGCGGAGCCGGCGGGCGCGACCGGGCCGACCTCGACGGCGAAGACCGGCCGGGCCGTGTCGGCGGCGCAGACGACGAAGTCGTAGCCCTCCCGGGTGGCCGTGCTCCACTGGTGGCCGGTGATGCCGGTCGGACGCCGGTGTGCGAGTTCGCCGAGGCGGCGGGCGCCGTACACGAGCTGGCCGGCCCGGGTGAGCAGCGGGCCGCGACCGCCGTCCCCGGTCACCGCGCGCAGCCAGGAACCGTCCCCGCCACCGGTGCTCGTCATGCGTGTGATCCGTCCTGCCGTCGCCCCGGGCCGACGAGTCGGCCCGGGGCGAGTCTAGGCCGTCGATCATGGCCGGAGCCGGGGTGGTGCGGCGGGGCGGCACGGGCGGGGAATTCGGTTGAGCCGGCCGGGGCCGCCCGATGGGATGGGCCGGTGACACTCTTCCTGAGCACCGACCGGCTGGTGCTGCGCGAGTTCACCCCCGACGACGCGGAACTCCTCGTCGAGCTGGACGGCGACCCCGAGGTGATGCGATACCTCACCGGCGGGCGTCCCACCCCGCCGGAGGTGGTCCGGGAGCGCACCCTGCCCCGGATCCTCGCCCACTACCGGCGGCCGCCGGGGCTGGGCTGGTGGGCGGCCCTGGGCCGGGGGTCGGGCGAGTTCCTGGGCTGGTTCGAGTTCCGCCCGACGCGCGACCTCGACGCCCGCGAGGTGGAGCTGGGCTACCGCCTGCGCCGGGCGGCCTGGGGCGGCGGCCTCGCCACCGAGGGCTGCCGGGCGCTGGTCGACAAGGGCTTCACCGAGCTGGGCGTGGAACGGGTCACCGCGAACACGATGACCGTCAACGCGGCCTCCCGCCGGGTGATGGAGAAGTCCGGGCTGCGCTTCGTGCGCACGTACGTCGGGGACTGGCCGGAGATGATCGACGGGGCGGAGCACGGCGAGGTCGAGTACGCGCTGACCCGGCAGGAGTGGCTTTCCCCCGGCGCCGGGGCATGATCGAGCGGAACCGGTTGTCGACAGGGGGTGCGCGGTGCGGGTCGTGTCGCTGGTGCCGTCGCTGACCGAGGCGGTGGCGCTGACCCTGCCCCACCTGCTGGTCGGGGCCACCGACTGGTGCACCCACCCGGCGGGGCTGGACGTGGCGCGGGTCGGCGGCAGCAAGTACCCCGACCTGGACCGGGTGCTCGCGCTACGACCGGACGTGGTGCTGCTCAACGTCGAGGAGAACCGCCGCGTCGACGCCGAGGCCCTGGCCGCGGCCGGCGTGCCGGTGCGGGTCACCTACCCGCGGACCGTCGACGAGGCCCTGACCGAGCTGGGCGACCTGCTCCGCGAGTTGGGCGCGCCGGCGGAGCCGGAGTGGCTGGCGGCGGCCCGCCGGGCGTGGGCCGCCCCGCCCACGGCCGGGCCGCCCCGCCGGGCGGTGGTGCCGGTCTGGCGTCGCCCGTGGGTGGTGCTGGGCGCCGACACGTTCGCCGGGGACGTGCTGCGCCGACTCGGCGTCACCAACCTGTACGCCGACGACGCCGAACGTTATCCCCGACCGAGCCTCGACGAGCTGCGCGCCCGGGAGCCGGAGCTGGTGGTGCTGCCGGACGAGCCGTACCGGTTCACCGCCGACGACGGGCCGGAGGCGTTTCCCGGCGTCCCGTGCGCGCTGCTCTCCGGGCGGCACCTCACCTGGTACGGCCCGTCCCTGGCCGCGGCGCCCGCCCTGCTGTCCGCCCAGCTCGCCGCCCCGGTCGTCCGGCCGGGCTGACCGCCCGGGCACGTCGCCCGGCCGGTCGACGCGCCGGTCGGGTCAGGCGCCCGCGTGCCGGCGCTCCCGACGGGCGGCGAGCACGCTCCAGCCGATCGCGACCGACAGGGTCAGCACCACCACCGCGAGGGTGAGCCAGACCGGCAGCTTCCCCACCGGCGTCTCGGCCAGGATCAGCTTCGCCCCGGCGAAGGCCAGCAGCACGGCCAGCCCGTACCGCAGGTAGCCGAAGTGCCGCAGCAGCCCGGCCAGGCAGAAGTAGAGACTGCGCAGCCCGAGCACGGCGAACGCCGTCGCCGTCCAGACCAGGAACGTGTCGGTGGTGATGGCCAGGATCGCCGCCACCGAGTCGATCGCGAAGACCACGTCGGTGGCCTCGATCGCGATCAGCGCGACCAGCAGCAGGGTGGCCCTGCGCCGGCCGTCGGCCCGGACGGTGAACCGGCCGCCGTGGTAGCGCGGCTCGGTGGGGACCAGCCGCCGGAACACCCGGACCGCGACGTTGCGATCCGGTTCGACGTCCGGCTCGCCGCGCACCGCGAGCCGCCACCCGGTCCAGACCAGGAAGGCGCCGAGCACGACCCCGGCCCAGGCCAGCCGCTCCAGCAGCGCGGCACCGGCGAAGATGAAGGCCAGCCGGAACGCGAGGGCCCCGACGACCCCCCAGAAGAGCACCTTGTGCTGGTAACCGGCGGGCACCCGGAAGTAGCCGAACAGCAGCGCGAAGACGAAGACGTTGTCGACCGAGAGCGCCTTCTCCAGCAGGTAGCCGGAGAAGTACGCCACGGCCGGCTCGCCGCCCCACCAGAGCCAGACCAGCAGGCCGAAGGTGAGCCCGGCGGTGATCCAGACGCCGCTCCACACCAGCGCCTCGCGCAACTCGATCACGTGGTTGTCGCGGTGGGAGAGCAGGTCCACGGCCAGCATGACGGCGATGACCGCGCCCACTGCCGCCCAGGCCCACAGCGGCGCCGCGAACGTCGCCTCGTCCACCCGGCGCCCTCCCCACCCGCGACGGGACAGGGCGGCTCCGCTCCCGGCGCGCGCCGCATGCCCGGCGGCTCCGGCGCGGGCGCGGTCCCGCGACGCGGGGCTCGGCGGCGGAGCCACCCCGCGCCCGCCCCCGAGCCTAGGCGAGCCGCCCACCGGCAGACGGCCATCCGGGCAAGTCGGCGGGCGCCGGCCAGGCCCGGTCGCCGCTGCCCGCCGGCTCCCGGGCCTCAGGTGCCGGCTGCCGTCGGCCGGAGGGGAGCGCGGGCCCGGGCGGACGGCACGCCGACGGGCCCCGCCCGGACGGCGGGACCCGGGCGTCGCCGGTCAGGCCACCGGGGTGGCCCGGCCCTCGTCCCGCTCGACGAGCGTGCGGTCGTCGACGTCGTACGCGATGGTGCTGGTCACCCGGACCACGCCGCTGACCTGCCCGGCCAGCCGCCCCGCCAGCTCGACCGCGCTGCGCCGGTCCAGCCGGCCGTCGAGCGTCACCTCACCGTCGCGTACCTGGACGGTGACCAGGCCGTCCCGCACCGCGAGCACCCGGCGCAGCACCTCCTGCACCACGTCCTCGCGGATCTCCGCGTCCGTACGCAGGTGCACCCGCAGCAGGTCGCCCCGGGTGACGATGCCGACGAGCCGGCCCAGATCGTCGAGCACCGGCAGCCGCTTCACCGACTCCCGGTCCATCTGCCGCGCGGCGGCGGAGATGGTCGCCTCCGGCCAGGTGGTCACCGGCGGCGCGGTCATCAGTTCGCGGGCCAGCAGCGCGTCGGCCTTCTCCCGGGCGCTGCGGCGCCGCCGCCCCTCGAAGATCCGCCGCTCGTCCGGGTGCCCGGCCCGCTCCACCTTGTGCAGCAGATCCGACTCGGACACCACGCCGAGCACCCGGCGGAACCCGTCCACCACGGGCACGCCGCTGATGCCCCGCCGGACCAGCGCGTCGACGATCTCGCGGTAGGGGGTCTCCTCCCCCACCGTCGCGACGTCCCGCGTCATCACGTCGCCCACCTGCCACGTCCTCATCACGACCTCCCTGCCGTTGGCACCTGCGACGGTATGGCCGCGACCGCCCGCCGGGTCAGGGTCGCGAGACCGGGTCGGCACGGCCGGGTGGACCGGTGCGGAAGGGGCCCAAGGTCCCGGTCCGACGGGGCCCGGTCGGCCCTGCCCGGCGAGCGTCGGCGGGTGTCCAATGAAGATGCCACCGGGAAGCGCGGTGCGAGGCACACGAAGGGACGTGGAGACAATGACCACGACCGAACGGATCACCGCCGGGACCATCGCCCCTGCGACACGGACCCGGCACCCCGCCGAGACCACCCGGGAGCGTGCGACCCGGTACGTCTTCGCCGGCATCCGAATCGCCCTCGGCTGGACCTTCCTCTGGGCGTTCCTGGACAAGGTCTTCGGCCTGGGGCACGCCACCGAGGCGAAGAACGCCTGGCTCAACGGCGGCAGCCCCACCAAGGGCTTCCTGACCTTCGGCGCGGCCGGCCCCTTCAAGGGCTTCTACAACGGCATCGCCGGGGCCGCCTGGGCGGACGTGCTCTTCATGGCCGGCCTGGCCGCGATCGGCGTGGCGCTGCTGCTCGGCATCGGGATGCGCGTCGCCGCCGTCGCCGGCGTGGTGCTCTACGTGATGATGTGGACGGTCGTCCTGCCCCCCGAGAACAACCCCTTCATCGACGACCACCTGCTCAACGCGGCCCTGCTGGTCGGTCTCGCGCTGGTCAACGCCGGCGCCACCCTGGGCCTGGGCGCGGCCTGGGCGAAGCTCCCCCTCGTCCGGCGGCTCCCCTGGCTCCGCTGACCTGGTCCGGCACCTCACCCAGCCGGCGTCACCACCGGTGACGCCCGCTGGTCCGTGCGTACGCCCAAGTCGTCGCGCCTGGCCGGCCCCGGCTTTCCCGCCCGGCGGCGTCGAGGCCTCGCGCATCGCCGATACGCCGACGCACGCGGGCGGGCGGCTCCCCGGGACCGCCGCGCGCCGGCCGGTCGCCATCCGGCAGGATGGTGACCGGGACATCAGGACCGAAACGGCAGGAGACTCCCGTATGAACCAGGCAGCAGGCGCCCGCTCCGGCAAGCCCGAGGTGGGCCCGATCGAGGGCGCGCCGCCCGCCGATCTCGTCATCGAGGACATCACCGTCGGCGAGGGACCGGAGGCCCAGCCGGGGCAGCTGGCCGACGTCCACTACGTGGGGGTCGCGCACTCCACCGGCCGCGAGTTCGACTCCTCCTGGAACCGGGGCGAGACGTTCGAATTCGGGCTCGGCGCCGGGCAGGTCATCGCCGGCTGGGACCGGGGCGTGGTGGGCATGCGGGTCGGCGGCCGGCGCCGGCTGACCATCCCGCCGCACCTGGGCTACGGCAACCGGGGCGCCGGTGGCGTCATCAAGCCGGGCGAGACCCTGGTCTTCGTCGTCGACCTGGTCGGCGTGCGCTGAGCCGTTGAGCACGGGCCCGGGGCCGACCCGCAGCACGCACGGTCGGTCCCGGGCCGCACACGCACCCGATCGGCCGGGGTCCGGGCCGCACACGCACCCGATCGGCCGGGGGTGGTCAGCAGGCCACGAGCTCCCGGTCGGCGCACGCGTCGACGATCGGGATGACCCGGTGCAGGCCGGTGGCCCGCAACACCCGCGCGACCACCGGGCCGGGGTGCAGCAGCACCAACTCGCCGCCCCGGGCGCGGATGCGCAGGTGCGCGGCGACCAGCGCCCGCACCCCGGCGGCGGAGAGCACGCGGACGCCCGAGAGATCCAGCCGGAGCACCGGCCGGGCGGGGGCCGCCCAGAGCGCGGAGCGGAACGCGGCGACCGTGGCGATGTCGACCTCGCCGATCGCCCGCACGTCCACCACGTAGTCGTCCACGCTGACCTCGACGTGGAACCTGTCCTCACGCTGCCCCATGCCGACGAATCTAGCCCCCACCACCGACATTTCCGCCCTGCCCAGGGACGGGATCCGGGTCCACCCAGGGTCACCCCCGAGGGCCTCCCTGATCCTCCTCAGGGAGGAGGACCGCACCGCCGCGATGAGCTCCGGCCCACCCGCGCCGCCGCCCGGCGTCGAGAGCCGACGGGTGCCACACGGTGCCCCGCCGGCTCGGCAGGTCGGGGACCGGCCCCGCCTGGCGGCGGACCGGTCCCCGGTGTGCGTACGGCCGGGTCAGCCGCCGCGGACGGACGGCGCCGGCACCGGCGAGCCCCCGGCCACGGCGCCCGGGTGCGGGGCCTGCGACGGGGCCGGCCGGAGCCCGGCCGGCACCGGCAGCGCGCTGCCCTTGGCGAACTCGTCCCAGCCGACGTTCCACGCGGTCCAGCCGTTGCCCTCGTTCAACTCGACCTCGGTGCCCTTGATGGTGACCAGGTCGCCGACCTGCGTGACGCCCATCAGCCAGTCCGCGGCCTCGTTGGAGACGTTGGTGCAGCCGTGCGAGACGTTCGTGTTGCCCTGGTCCCCCACCGACCACGGCGCCGCGTGGATGAACTCACCGCCCCAGGTGAGGCGCTGGGCGTCCTCGACATCGACCACGTAGGGGTCGGCCGAACCCCGGGTGTCGAACGTCGTCTGCTCGTGCTTCTCCATGATCACCATCTTGCCGCTGGAGGTCGGCGTGCTCGGCTTGCCCATGCTGACCGGGATCTTGCGGACGACCTTGCCGTCGCGCACCACGGACATCTGCTTGGTCGCGTTGTCGATCTCCAGAGCCACCTGCCGGCCGATCTTGGAAGTGGCGGTCCGGTCGGAGTCGCCGACCCGGTCCTTGCCGATCGGCAGGCCCTCCAGCCCGGCCCGGACGCTGATCGTGGTGCCCGGGCGCCAGAAATCGGGGGCCCGGTAATAGACCTGGCTGCCGTCGGACACCCACGACCAGGTGCCCGGCTGCGGCGGGTCGGTCTTCACGAACAATCGGCGCTGCACGTCCGCCCTGGCCTCTTTCGGAATGGGCGGGTCGAAGGCGACGGTCACCGGCATGGCGGTGCCGTACGTCCGGTTGCCAGCGAAATACAACGTGCTGGTGATTTCCGGCTTCGACGATTTCGGCATCGTGGTGAAGGTGGTCTTCCGGGTGGTGGTCTTCCCCGAGTCACCCGTGGCGGTCACCTCCGCGGTGTAGGTGCGCCGCGGCTGCAACGGCCGGCTCGGCACCCAGCCCGAGCCGTCCTCCCGGGGCTCCGCCTTGATCTGCGCGCCCTTGTCGTCGGTGATCCGGACCGACGTGACCCGTCCACCCTTGACGACGGTCCCCACCTCGGCGCTGACCGGCACCTCGCGGGCGCGGTCGGCGGGCGTCACGGCCAGCTCCGGGGCCGCCGCCCGGCCCTCGGCCGGCCCGGCACCCGGTTTGCGGTCGGCGGTGCACCCGCCGAGGGCCAACGGCGTGGCCGCGATGGTCACGGCCAGAACCGTCAGTCGCCGCCTCAACTTCATGATGCGTCCCCCCGTTAATTGGCGTCCTCCGCCACATTCTCTCCATACCCCCCGGATGGGCGCGCAATTTTCGGCGAAAAGGGAAAAGCAATTATGGGAGGCATTTGCCGGACTGTGCGGAATGAGTCCGGGCGACCTCGTTTCCGGGTCCGTCCGGGATCGCCCGGACCCGCACCGCCGGAGCCCGGCCATGCCGCCGCGTCCCGGTTGCGCCGCCCCGCGCCGTTCCCACCCGACCCACCCCCGGTGCCCCGCCCCGGCCTCGTGCCGGTGGCGACGGCAACGCCCGGGCCGACCTCGGCCACCCGCGTGGCGCCGGCTCAGGTCCAGTCGTCGTCGCCGTGGTTGCGTTCCCACCGGCCGCCGACCGGCGGGGTGTCCATGCGGATGGCGGAGTCGGCGTTGCCGGCGAGGTCGTTGTCCTCCACCCGGCAGTCCACGCAACTGCCCTCGTCGGTGATCCAGAGGCCGTGGTTCTGGGTGCTCGGGTGCTTGTTGTCCCAGATCCGGTTGCCCCGGATGGTGGCCGAGTCGACCGCCGCGTTGATCGTGATGCCGGCCCGCACCGGCGGGCCGGCCGGCAGCTCGTACGGCGTTCCCGGCAGCGGCGTGCCCCCGCTCCACCCGCTGGAGGCGTCGGGGCGGATCGGCGCGAGCGTCAGCTCGGTGTCGTCGTTGGCGGCCACCATGGCGATCCCATCGCCGACACGCACCACCTTGCCCCGGTGACCGTCGTTCGGCCAGGTCGCCCGCCGGTCCACCACCTTCCGCTCGCTGTAGCGCACCGAGTCGCCGTGCCCGCTCATCGCCGGCGCGCACTGCCGCCCGTTGTTGCGGATCCGGTTACCGACCAGGATCATGTCGCGAAGCGGGCGGTCGATGCGGACGGCGTCGGCGCTGTTGCCGTAGAAGTCGTTGCTCTCGATGACGATCTCCTCGGCGATCCGCTCCTCCACGCCGCCGAGGTTGCGCTGGTGGTAGCCGTACCGGCCGTTGCCGCTGATCCGGTTGCCGCGGATCGTGTAGGGGCCCGGGGTGTTGCCGATGCTGACCCCGTCACCCAGGTTGCCGTCGATCACGCAGTCGGTGAGCAGGCCACCCCGCCCGGCGGTGTGCGTGGTGCCCTTCGCCGAGACGTGGAAGCCCGCCTCCAGGTTGCCGGTCATCGTGCAGGCGGAGACGATCAGGCCGTTCGCGCCCCAGTCGGAGATGCCGAACCGGTTGCCCTGGGCGTGGCAGCCGATGATCCGCACCCCGCGTGGACGCAGGTGACCTGCCTCCTGCAACTCCAGGAAGATCCCGTTGGTCGCGTTGGCCACCGCGCTGCAGTTGACGATGTTGAACCGTTCGACGCTGCCCCAGCCGCCGACGCCGATGCCGATGCCCGCGCCGCCCATCTCGGTGCCGTTGTCCAGCCGGCCGCAGCCCGCCACCAGCACCCCGTCGATCAGGCAGTCCTGGAGGAAGTCGCAGCCCAGGCCGGTGGCGGCGGTGTGGTGGATGTACAGGTTGCGGAACACGCCCCGGACGACGTACTGCAGGCCGAGACCCTTGGCCAGCGGGTTGTAGTCCGCCGACGCCACGCCCGAACCGTCGATCTCGAAGTCGGCGAACGTGCAGTCGGCCAGGTGGCGCTCCCGGCCGGCCCCGTGCTGCTGCGCGGTGTGGAAGGCCAGCGGCGCGGGATCGGCCCGGTTGCCGGCGTTGCTGAGCACGAAGCGGGTCGCCCCCGGGCCGGCCCCGATCAGCGACACCCCGGAACGCCAGACGGTGCCCGAGTCCCGCATCGAGTACACCCCCGGCGGGCAGTGGATGATCCGGACCCGGCCGTCGGCGGCGTACGCGTCGCCGAGGCGGTCCACCAGCGCCGCCAGGGCCGGCTGGTCGTTGGTCTCGCCGTCGCCCACCAGGCCGTGCTCCCGGGCGTCGCAGAGCAGCGGGGCACCGGCGACCGCGTAGCGGCGCACGCCGCCGGCGGAGGGCATGTCCGGGTACGCCACCTCGTCCTCCCCTCGGCGGGTCAGCCAGGCCCGCATTCCCGGACCGCATTCGGGGAAACGCCGGCCGCGACGGCGACGGCCCCGGCACCGCCGCGAGGCGGAACCGGGGCCGTCGCGGCGGGTCAGACGTTGGCGATCAGCAGCGCCGGCTGCTCGACGCAGTCGGCGACGTGCCGCAGGAAACCGCCCGCCACCCCGCCGTCGCAGACCCGGTGGTCGAAGGTCAGGCTGAGCTGGGTCACCTTCCGCACCGCGAGCTGCCCATCCACCACCCACGGCTTGTCCACGATCCGCCCCACCCCGAGCAGCGCCGCCTCGGGGTGGTTGATGATCGGCGTGGATCCGTCGACGCCGAAGACGCCGTAGTTGTTCAGCGTGAAGGTGCCGCCGGTGAGCCGGGCCGGGGGCAGCGTGCCGGCCCGGGCCGCCGAGGTGGTCGCGGTCAGCTCGGCCGCCAGCTCGGCGGTGGTGAGCCGCTGCGCGTCCCGCAGCACCGGCACGACCAGCCCCCGGTCGGTCTGGGCGGCGATGCCCAGGTGCACCCCGGCCGACTGGACGATCCGCTCGCCCTCGGTGTCGACACGGGCGTTGAGCTGTGGGAACCGGCGCAGCCCGGACAGGCAGATCCGGGCGAGCAGGGCCAGGATGCTCACCGGCGCGTCCGGGGTCGCCGCGTTGATCGCGGCCCGGGTCTCCAGCAGCCCGGTGGCGTCGACGTCCACCCAGATGGTCACCTCGGGGATCTCCCGCCGGCTGCGGGAGAGCTTGTCGGCGATCGCCTTGCGGATGCCGGTCAGCGGGACGACCACGTCCGCCGCGTCCGGCGCGGCCGGCCCGGCGGGCTGGTCCGGCACCGCGGCGAGCCGGGCGGCCGGCGAGGCGGCCTCGGCCACGGCGGCCTCCACGTCGGCGCGGCGCACCACCCCGCCGGGGCCGGTGCCGCGCAGCGCGGCCAGGTCGAGGCCGTGCTCGCGGGCCAGCCGGCGCACGATCGGCGAGATGACCAGGGGCGCCGCGTCGTGCGGGCGGTCCGCCGCCACCGCCGGGGCGGCGGGCGCCGCCAGGGGCTCGGCCGGGCGGGGATCGGGGGCGACCGCGAGGCGGGGCCGGCGACGCCGCCGCCCCGATCCGCCGTGGCCGGTGCCGTACCCGATCAGGACGTTGCCGGAGCCGGCGCGCTCCTCCTCGCGGTAGGTGGCGTGCCCGGCGGGCTCGTCGCCGGCCCCGCCGTCGCCGCCCACCGGCGCGATGGTGACCAGCGGCTGGCCGACCGGGCGGACCTCACCCGCCGCGCCGTGCAGCGCGACGACCCGCCCGGCGTACGGGCAGGGCACGTCGACGACGGCCTTGGCGGTCTCCACCTCGACGACGGTCTGGTCCACCGTGACCACGTCGCCCACGGCGACCCGCCACTCGACGATCTCGGCCTCGCTCAGCCCCTCCCCAAGGTCGGGCAGGAGGAAGACCAGCGCCCCGTCCACGGTGGTCACGCCGCGCTCCCCCGGGTCAGCCAGCGCCCGTCCGGCTGGTCGTCCCACTGGAGTCGGGCCACCGTGTCGAGGATCCGGTCCACCGACGGCAGGTGGGTGTGCTCCAGCATCGGCGCCGGGTAGGGGATGTCCAGGCCGGACACCCGCAGCACCGGGGCGTGCAGGGCGTGGAAGCAGCGTTCCTGCACCCGGGCGGCGATCTCGGCGCCGACCCCGGCGAAGCCCTGCGCCTCCTGGATCACCACGCACCGGCCGGTGCGGCGGACCGAGGCGGTGACGGTCTCGTCGTCGAACGGCACGATGCTGCGCACGTCCACCACCTCCAGGTCCCAGCCCTCCTCGCGGGCGGCCTCGGCGGCCTCCAGCGCGACCGGCACCGCCGGCCCGTACGCGACGAGGGTGGCGTCGCGGCCCGGGCGGCGCACGACCGCGCGGCCGATCGGCGGAGCGGTTGCGGATAGCTCCGCGTCGGCGCTGGAGAAGTAGAGCTTCTTCGGCTCCATGAACACGACCGGGTCGGGGTCGTCGATCGCCTGGCGCAGCAGCGAGTACGCGTCCTCGACCGTCGCCGGGGTGACCACCTTCAGGCCGGGGGTGTGGGCGTAGTACGCCTCGCTGGAGTCGCAGTGGTGCTCGACCCCGCCGATGCCGCCGGCGTACGGCACCCGGATGACGATCGGCACGCTGAGCGCGCCCCGGGTGCGGTTGCGCAGCTTCGCCACGTGCGAGGCGATCTGCTCGAACGCCGGGTACGCGAACGCGTCGAACTGCATCTCCACCACCGGGCGCAACCCGGACATGGCCATGCCGACGGCGAAGCCGACGATGCCGGCCTCGGCGAGCGGCGTGTCGAAGCAGCGCTTGTCGCCGAAGCGGGCCTGGAGGCCGTCGGTGATCCGGAAGACGCCGCCGAGCGCCCCGACGTCCTCGCCGAAGACGACCACCCGGTCGTCGTCGAGCATCGCGTCGGCGAGCGCGGCGTTGAGCGCCTTCGCCATGGTCAGGGTGGCCATCAGCGCTCACCCTCCTCGTCCTGGGCGGCGGCCAGCTCGGCGCGGACCTGCTCGCGCTGCTCGACCAGTTGCGGGGTGGGCTCGGCGTAGACGTGGTCGAAGAGGCTCATCGGGTCGACCGTCGGCTGCGCGTTCATCCGGGTGCGCAGGTCGGCGGCGTACGCCTCGGCCTCCTCGGCGATGGCGGCGACGCGCGCGTCGTCGAGCACGTCCCGCGCCCGCAGGTACGTCTCCAGGCGGGCGACCGGGTCCCGGTCCCGCCAGGCGTCGACCTCGGCGCCGTCGCGGTAGCGGGTGGCGTCGTCGGCGTTGGTGTGCGGCTCCATCCGGTAGGTGTGCGCCTCGACGAGGAACGGCCCCTTGCCGGAGCGGGCGTGCGCGACCGCGCGGGTGAGCACCGCGAGGACGGCGACCGGGTCGTTGCCGTCGACCTGCTCGCTGGGCACGCCGTAGCCGACGCCCTTGTAGGCCAGCGACGGGGCGGCGGTCTGCCGGGACAGCGGGACGCTGATGGCGTACTTGTTGTTCTGCACGAAGTAGACGACCGGCGCCTTGAACACGGCGGCGAAGTTCACGCCCTCGTGGAAGTCGCCCTCGCTGGTGGCCCCGTCGCCGATGAAGGCCAGCGCGACGGTGTCCCGCCCCTGGTACGCCTCGCCGTAGGCCAGCCCGGCGGCGTGCACGCACTGGGTCGCCAGCGGGGTGCACTGCGGGGCGGTGTGCCGGGCCGCGGGGTCGTACCCGCAGTGCCAGTCGCCGCGCAGCAGGGTCAGCACCTCGACCGGGTCGATGCCCCGGGAGACCAGCGCCATCGACTCCCGGTAGGTCGGGAAGACCCAGTCGTCCTCGCGCAGGGCGAGGATCGCGCCGACCTGGCAGGCCTCCTGACCGCGCGAGGACGGGTAGACCGCCAGCCGGCCCTGCTTGGTCAGGGCGGTGGCCTGGATGTCGAAGCGGCGGCCGATGACCATCCGCCGGTACATGTCGGCGAGCGCCTCGACGGGCGGCTCGGGGTAGTCGGCGTGGGCGGGCAGCGGCGTGCCGGCGGGATCGAGCAGGCGGACCGGCTCGGTGGCCGGCAGCAGCGGCTTGGCCGGGTCGGGCGGGGTGGCCGCCCGGCGCCTGCGCGGGGATGCCCTGCGGACCGCCTCGGGTGTGGTCGTCACGGCGGGACCTCCTGGGACGTGTGGTGGGCCTATGCTCCTGCCGTCGGATGATTGACTCAAGATCCATGACAAACGCGGGACGGGTGGCATGCGGGAGGCATCGAGATGAGCCAGGAGTCCGGGCCGAGTGCGGAGTCGGCCGCCGGAACGGGACGTTCGGCCCGACCCCTGGACGAGGTCGACCGGCGGATCCTCGACGAACTGGTCCGCGACGGCCGCACCTCCGTGCGCACCCTCGCCGAGCGGATCCACATCTCCCGCACCAACGCGTACGCGCGGGTGGAGCGGCTGCTGCGCGACGGAGTGATCACCGGGTTCCGGGCCCAGGTCGCGCCCGAGGCAGCGGGGCTGGGCACCTCGGCGTACGTCGCGCTCAAGATCGAGCAGAACACCTGGCGGGAGGTGTCGGCGGAGCTGGCCCGGGTGCGCTACATCGAGCACGCCGCGCTGCTCGGCGGCGACCACGACGTGCTGGCCCTGGTCCGGGCGCCGGACAACGCCACGCTGCGGGACGTGGTGCTGGGCCGGGTGCAGAGCATCGCCGGGGTGCTGTCCACCCGCACCTGGCTGGTCTTCGACGAGTTCGACGGCGACCGCAGCCCGTGGGAGTGAGCCGTGCCGTGATGGCCGGGCAGGCGCACCGCTCCGGCGGCCCGCCGGCCGGGCCCGCGGCCGCCGGCGGGCTCGGCACTCCGGGCGCGGTCCGCCGTGGCCGGCGGGCTCAGCGCTCCGGCGGGGCCTCCAGCCCCTCCCGGTCGGCCAACTCCAGCAGTGGTTCGAGCGAGAAGCGCCGGTCGTCGAGGCCCGCGTGCGGGTCGCCGCGCTCGGCGAACCGGGCCGGCATCGTGGTGACGTCGAAGTCCTCCGGCCGCGCGTCGTCCAGCTCCGACCATTCGAGGGGCGCGGAGACCAGCGCCTGCGGGGTGGGGCGGATGGAGTACGCCGAGGCCATCGTGTGGTCCCGGGACATCTGGTTGTAGTCGACGAAGACCGGGCGGTCCCGCTGCTCCCGCCACCAGGTGGTGGTGACCAGCTCCGGCAGCCGGCGCTGCATCTCCCGGCCCAGCGCCAGCACCGCCCGCCGGCACTCGCCGAAGCTCCACCGGGGCTCGATCGACAGGTAGACGTGCAGGCCCCGCCCGCCGGTGGTCTTCGGATAGCCCATCAGCCCCAGCTCGTCGAGGAACGCGCGCACCTCGTGGGCCACCGGCACCACCTGGTCGAAGCCCACCCCCGGCATCGGGTCGAGGTCGATCCGGAGCTGGTCGGGCCGCTCGACGTCGGCGGCGGAGACCGGCCACGGGTGGAACCGCAGCGTGCCGAGATTCGCCGCCCAGATCACCACCGCCAGCTCGCTCGGCGCGACCTCGTCGGCCGTGCGCCCGCTCGGAAAGGTGATGTGGGCGGTGCGCACCCACTCGGGCGCCCCCGCCGGGAGCCGCTTCTGGTAGAAGGCGTCGCCCCGGTTGTCCTGCCGGGTGCCGATCTTCGCCCCTGGGAAGACGCCGCGCGGCCACCGCTCCAACATGGTCGGCCGGTCCCGCAGGGCGCGCAGGACGCCGTCGCCGACGGCCAGGAAATACCGCACCACGTCCAGCTTGGTCAGCCCCAGCTCGGGGAAGTACGGCTTGTCGGGGCTGGAGACGCGGACCAGCCGCTCCCCCACCTTGATCTCCTCGGCCGGCGTCGCCACGCTCCACACCGTAACCCGGCGGGCCGGTCGGCACGGCCCGTCGCGGCCCCCGGCGAAGCGCCTCCGGCACGGCCGGCGGCCGTCGGGCCCGGTCAGGCGATCAGCATGATGCCCACGGCCATGAGCGGCAGACCGACGAACAGGAAGATCCCGATCCCGGTGAGCACCCGCCCCTCGCCGGCGGCCTCGCGCTCGGGCGCCACGCCGAAGGTGGCGCGCGCCCCCATCATGCCGATTCGGCTCAGGGTGAGGTCACCGGTGATCCCGAGCAGCCCACCGACCACCACGAGGGAGATGCCGAAGCGGTAGACGAAGTCGCCGCCGCCCAGGGCGACCCAGACCCCGGCAGCGGCCGCGACCACGACGAGCGCGATCACGAACAGCACCAGTGCTTCCCGCAGACCCCTGACGACCGTCATCGGCGGCTCCATCCCGTGCGACCCGGATGGACATTCTGCCGGTCGGCGGCCGTCCGCGCTGCCCCGTGCGCCGGGCGTACGCGCGGTGGCCGGGCGGCCCGTCTCCGGCCGCCCGGCCACCGCGGGCCGAACTCAGCTCATCTCCTCCTGGAGGCGCGACATGAGCATCTTCTTGCCCTGCTCACCCGCCTTGCGGTTGTTCTCCTGCATCTTCCGGAACCAGGTGGCCAGTTCCGTGTCGCCCCGCGACTCCGCGTCGGCGATGTAGGTGTCCAGCTTCCAGATGTGCTGCAACGACATCTGCAGGACGTGGATCAGGTCGTAGTTCTGGTCCTTGACCGGGCTGATCATTTCCTTGGTCATGGTCGCCACGGACGTACCTCCCCATCTCGCTCTTCGCCGTTCGGTGGCAGCAGCGCTTACCCGGCCTGGTCCCGTTCACGCCCGGCGGCGGGACTACCATGCCGGGCGGAGGGGGCGATCGTGCGCGGACGGACGGGGTACGCGTCGCTGGTGCTGGTGCTCCTCGCCGCCGGCTGCGGGGGCGAGCCACCGCCTACCGCCGCCGCCGACGTCACCGGTGTCTGGTGCGGCCCGGAACGGGACGTGCTCACCCTCGACGCCGCCGGCGGGTTCACCGTCACCGACATCTCCACCCCGTTGATCGACGAGGTCCTGCATGACGAGGAGTTCGTGCCGGGCTACCGGCGGAAGACCGAATACGCGGGTGCGGTGCCGCGGCACGGCGCCGGCCGGTGGCGCGTCCACGTGGACCACGGCGACATGTTCCAGGCCCGGCGCGACCACGTCGTGCTCGACTGGGCGACCTTCGAGTCGGTCCAGGTGGACGAGGATCTGGAGCTGACGATCGCCGGGAAGGGCGCGGGCCTGATGCTCGGCGTGGAGCGCGTCGAGTCGGGCTTCACCACCCTCTTCGCCCGCTGCCCGGCGGCCTGAGCGTCCCGCCGCCTGGGGCGGGTGCCGGGGGCGGTTATCCGGGGCGGGCCTCGGGTAGGGGTTGCCGCATGGCGGAACTGGCAGCGCTCTGGATCGTCCGGCACGGCGAGAGCACGGCGAACGTGGCGGCCACCGCGGCCGAGGCGTCCGGCGCCGAGCTGATCGACCTGACCCACCGGGACGCGGACGTGCCGCTGAGTCCGACCGGGGAGGAGCAGGCCCGGGCCACCGCGCGCTGGTTGGCCGGGCTGCCCGAGGCCCGCCGGCCCGACGTCGCGGTGGTGTCGCCGTACCTGCGGGCCGTGCGGACCGCCGAGTTGGCCCTGGCCGGCACCGGGATCCCGCTCACCCGCGACGAGCGGCTGCGCGACCGGGACCTCGGCATCCTGGACGGGCTGACCGGGTACGGGGCGCGCCGGCGCCACCCGGAGGAGGCGGCGCGCCGGGACCGGCTCGGCAAGTTCTACTACCGGCCGCCGGGCGGCGAGTCCTGGACGGACGTGGCGCTGCGCCTGCGCGCCCTCCTCGGCGACCTGCGCCGCGACCACGAGGGCCGGCGGGCGCTGCTGTTCGGCCACGACGCCCTGGTCTTCCTGACCTGTTACCTGGTGGAGGGGCTCACCGAGGCGGAGCTGATGGCGCTGACCCGGAAGCACGTCATCGCCAACTGCTCGATCACCGGCTGGTCCGCCGGGGCCGACGGCCGGCTGAGCCCGGACGTGTTCAACGACGTCGGCCACCTGCGGGCCCAGGGCGCCCGGCCGACCAGGGAGGACGAGGTCCATGCCGAACCGGTCTGACACGCTGGTGATCACCCCCAGGCTGCTGCGGGACTGGGCGCTGCCGGTGCCGACCGGGGGCAAGCAGGCCCGGGGCACGGTGCTGGTGGTCGGCGGCTCCCGGTTCACCCCCGGGGCGGTGCTGCTCGCCGGCGTGGCCGCGCTGCGGGCCGGGGCCGGGGTGCTCCAGCTCGCCGCCGCCGAGTCCACCGCCGCCGCGCTGAGCATCCAGGTGCCCGAGGCGCTGGTGGTGGGCCTGCCCGAGACCGCCGACGGCGCGGTCGCGGGCGGGCCCGGCGAGCTGCTGGGCGACCTGGTGGCCGAGGCGGACGTGGTCGCCCTCGGCCCCGGCCTGAAGGACATCGACGAGACGGCGGCGCTGCTGCGCCTGGTGCTCGACGCGGCCGCCCGGGAGACGGCGCTGGTGCTCGACGCGTACGCCCTGGGTGCGCTCAGCCACGCCCCGGACCTGCTGGTCGGGTCCGGACGGCCGGTGGTGCTCACCCCCAACCTCACCGAGGCGCGGCACCTGCTCGGCCGGGACCCCGGCGACGACCTGGACGCCGAGGCCATCGAGCTGGCCGGCCGGTACGACGCCGTGGTCTCGCTCTACGGCCACGTCTCCACACCGGACGGGCGGAGCTGGCGGGAGGAGAGCGGCGACGCGGGGCTCGGCACGTCCGGCAGCGGGGACGTCCGCGCCGGACTGCTGGCCGGGCTGCTGTCCCGGGGCGCCGAGCCGGCCCAGGCCGCGTGCTGGGCGGCGTTCGCCCACGCGGTGAGCGGCCAGCGGCTGGTGCCGCGGTTCGGCCGGATCGGGTTCCTCGCCCGGGAGCTGCTCGACGAGATCCCGCACACCCTCGCCACCGTCTGACACTTCCTTGTCTGACCGAACGGCTGTGTGTAACGCCACACTCGGCTCCTACGCTGGTGGGTCGGAGGAGGGCACCCCCGCCCGCCTCCCGCCGTCCGCTCCCCGCCAGGGGGCGTGCCCGGCTGGAAACATCCCCTGGGAGTCTGTGTGAAGAACCTCCGTCGCAAGACACTGGCTGCCGCGTCCGCCGTGACACTCGGTGTCGGCCTCGCCGTCACCGGCGGGCTCGCCCCGGCGGCGTCGGCCGCCGGCCCGGACACCACGTTCCTGGTCCTCGCCCCGCAGGGCGCGAAGACCGACAAGGCGGCCGCCCGCGTGGCCGCCGCCAAGGGCACCGTGGTGGCCAGCTACGACCAGATCGGCGTACTCGTCGTCCGGTCGACCAACCCCGACTTCGTCACGGACGTGGCGGGGGCGGGCGTCGAGTCGGCCGCACCCACCGCCGGCCTGGGCACCGCCCTCGAGGAGGGCGAAACCCTGGAGGTCTCCGCGGCCGTGGCGGCGAACGCGACCGCCGACCCGACCAAGGAACCCATGTTCGGTCAGCAGTGGGACATGCCGATGATCGACGTCCCGCAGGCCCACGCCGTCAACGCCGGCAGCGCCAGCGTGGTGGTAGGCGTGCTGGACAGCGGCATCTCCTCCAGCCACCCCGATCTGGCCAGCCAGATCGCGAAGGACAAGAGCGCGTCCTGCGTCGGCGGTGTCGCGGACACCACCGAGTCCGCCTGGAACCCGACCACCTCCGACCACGGCACGCACGTGGCCGGCACCATCGCCGCCGCCGTCAACGGCGTCGGCGTGACCGGTGTGGCGCCGGGTGTCAAGGTGGCCGCCGTCAAGGTCGTCAACGACGAACAGTTCATCTACCCCGAGGCCGCGCTCTGCGGCTTCATGTGGGCGGCCGACCACGGCATTCGGGTCACCAACAACAGCTACTTCATCGACCCGTGGGAGCTGAACTGCCGCAACGACGCGCGTCAGCGCCCGGTGTGGCAGGCCGTCCAGCGGGCCATCCGCTACTCGCAGAGCAAGGGCGTGCTGAACATCGCGTCCGCGGGCAACTCGAACTGGGACCTCGCCCACAAGATCACCGACACCGGCAGCCCGAACAACGGGACGCCCGAGGACCGCGAGGACCTCACCAACTCCTGCCTCGTCCTGCCGGGCGAGGCGCCGGGTGTGGTGACGGTGTCGGCGGTCGCCCCGACCGGCAAGAAGAGCTACTACTCCTCGTACGGCCTGGGCGTCGTGGACGTCACCGCACCGGGCGGCGACACCCGGTTCCGCACCAACGGCGCCAGCTCGACCCCGACCGACGGCATTCTGTCGACCACCTTCAACACGGCGACGAAGACCAACGGCTGGGGTTACAAGCAGGGCACGTCGATGTCGAGCCCGCACGCGGCCGGCGTCGCGGCGCTGGCCCTGTCGGCCCACCCCGACCTGACGCCGGGCCAGCTGGCGTCCTTCCTGGAGCGGACCGCCGAGTCGGTCCCCTGTGAGGAGGGCGTCTGGGAGCCGCGGCCGGGCTACCCGGCCACCTGCACCGGGGGCGAGCGCAACTCGTTCTACGGCGCCGGCATGGTCAACGCGTACAACGTGGTGAAGTAGCAGCACGGCACGACCCGTGGTGGGGCCCGGCGGTGATCCGCCGGGCCCCACCCGTTTTTCCTGGTCACGGCCGGGGTACGGGAGGAGGCGTCCGACGAGCCGAGGAGGTCAACGGTGTCCACCGATGCCATCGTCCTGTTGAAAGAGGACCACAAGGAGATGCGCCGTCTGTTCAAGGCGTTCCAGGATGCCGAGGAGGGACCGGCGGCGCAGCGGCAGAAGCTGGTGAGCCAGATCCTGGAGGCCCTCACGGTGCACACCTACCTGGAGAACGAGGTGATGTACCCGGAGGTCCGCAAGCTCCTGCCCGACCTGGAGGACGACATCCTCGAGTCGTACGAGGAGCACCACGTCGCCGACGTGCTCTGCGCCGAACTGTTCGCCATGGACGCCGACGACGAGCGCTTCAACGCCAAGACCACGGTGCTGATCGAGAGCGTCCTGCACCACGTCGAGGAGGAGGAGCAGGAGTGGTTCCCGAAGGTGCGCGAGGCGCTCGGCCGTAAGCAGCTCCAGGAGATCGGCGAGCGGATGATCGAGCTGCGCGCGGACGCGCCACGCAAGCCGACCGACCCGAAGGCGATCAAGAAGTCGCTCGACGCCGTCACGGCCTGAGCCGACCACCTCCGACGGGCCCCGGTGCGCCGGGGCCCGTCGTCACGCCGGGGACGCGGGCAGGATCCGCCGCAGCGCCGGCGGTACGGCCCGGGACCGCCACTCCCTCGGGTAGCCCACCGACACCTCCTCGAACCGCACCCCGTCGTGCCAGGTGGTGCGCGGGATGTGCAGGTGGCCGTAGACCACCGCGGCGGCGTCGAAGCGCAGGTGCCAGTCGGCCGTGGCCTCGGTGCCGCACCACTGGGCGAAGATCGGATAACGCAGGATCCGGGTCGGCTCGCGCAGCAGCGGCCAGTGGTTGACCAGCACGGTCGGCAGCCCCGGCTCCCGCGCGGCGAGCCGGCGGGCGGTCTCGGCGACCCGGGCGGCGGACCACGCCGACCGGCTCGGGTACGGGTCGGGGTGCAGCAGGAACTCGTCGGTGCAGACGATCCCCGTCCGGTACGCCTCGGCCAGCGCCGCCTCCGGAGTGTCGAACCCCTCCGGGCGCCAGCTGTGGTCGTAGAGCAGGAACAGCGGCGCCACCAGCACCGGCCCGCCCGACCCCCGCCACACCGGGTACGGATCCTCGGGGGTCAGCACGCCGAGGCGCCGGCACAGGTCGACGAGGTGCTGGTAGCGTGCGACCCCGCGCAGCGCCACCGGGTCGGCCGGCGGGGTCCACAGCTCGTGGTTGCCCGGCGCCCAGACCACCCGCGCGAAGCGGTCACCGAGCAGCCCGAGGGCCCACTCGACGTCGGCCACGGTGTCGCCGACGTCCCCGGCGACGATCAGCCAGTCGTCCGGCGACCCCGGGCGCAGCCCCTCCACCACCGCCCGGTTGCCCTGGTGCCCCACGTGCAGGTCGCTGATGGCGAGCAGGCTGCCGCCCCCGCCGTCCTCCCCTGCCATGACCGCGATCCTATGCGCCGCCGGGGACGACCGCGAACCGCGCGGGGCGCGCGCCGATCGATGTACCGCACCACGGGTGCGGCGGTCCCCAGGTGGGCCGGGGCGCGCCCGGCCGACCCGGTAGGATCGGCGGTGGGCCGTGACTGGCGCGTGGGGATGGAGAACCATCGGGAAGCGGTCCCGTCATGAGGACGCATGCCGAGCGCCTGGGCCTTCCGCACGTCACTGGAGGTCGCATGTCGTCGCCGAACGCCGAATCCACCGCCTTCCGCAGCGCCCTCGAGGTGATCCGCGCCGTCGAGCCGCGGGTGGCCGACGCCATCGGCGCCGAGCTCGCCGACCAGCGCGAGTCGCTCAAGCTCATCGCCAGCGAGAACTACGCCTCCCCGGCCACCCTGCTGGCCATGGGCAACTGGTTCAGCGACAAGTACGCCGAGGGCACCGTCGGCCGCCGCTTCTACGCCGGCTGCCAGAACGTGGACACCGTCGAGGCGCTCGCCGCCGAGCACGCCCGGGAGCTGTTCGGCGCCGCCCACGCGTACGTGCAGCCGCACTCCGGCATCGACGCCAACCTGGTCGCGTTCTGGGCAATCCTGGCCGACCGGGTGGAGTCCCCGGCGCTGAAGAAGGCCCAGGTGCGGCAGGTCAACGACCTCACCGAGGCCGACTGGTTCGCGCTGCGCCGGGAGCTGGGCAACCAGCGGATGCTCGGCATGTCCCTGGACGCGGGCGGCCACCTCACCCACGGTTTCCGCCCGAACATCTCCGGCAAGATGTTCGACCAGCGCAGCTACGGCACCGACCCGGCCACCGGGCTGGTCGACTACGACAGGGTCGCCGAGGCGGCCCGCGAGTTCAAGCCGCTGATCCTGGTCGCCGGCTACTCGGCGTACCCCCGGAAGGTCAACTTCCGGATCATGCGGGAGATCGCCGACTCGGTCGGCGCCACCTTCATGGTCGACATGGCGCACTTCGCCGGCCTGGTCGCCGGCAAGGTCTTCACCGGCGACTTCGACCCGGTGCCGCACGCGCACATCGTCACCACCACCACGCACAAGTCGCTGCGCGGCCCGCGCGGCGGCATGGTGCTCTGCCAGCCCGAGCTGGCCGACCAGGTCGACCGGGGCTGCCCGATGGTGCTCGGCGGCCCGCTGCCGCACGTGATGGCCGCCAAGGCCGTCGCCCTGGCCGAGGCCCGCCGTCCCGACTTCGCCGACTACGCCCAGCGGATCGTCGCCAACGCCCAGGCCCTCGCCGAGGGGCTGCTGCGCCGGGGCGGCAAGCTGGTCACCGGCGGCACCGACAACCACCTGGTGCTCATCGACGTCACCGGCTACGGGCTGACCGGCCGGCAGGCCGAGCAGGCCCTGCTCGACTCGGGCATCGTCACCAACCGCAACTCCGTCCCGCAGGACCCGAACGGCGCCTGGTACACCTCCGGCATCCGCATCGGCACCCCGGCGCTGACCACCCGGGGGCTGGGCCCGGCGCAGATGGACGAGACGGCCGAGCTGATCCACACCGTGCTCAGCCAGACCCGGCCGGGCGCGAACCCGGACGGCACCCCGTCGAAGGCCAAGTACGTCCTCGACCCGGCCGTCGCCGACCGGGTCGGCAAGCAGGCCAGCGACCTGCTCACGGGCTTCCCGCTCTACCCGGCCGTCGACCTCGGCTGACCCGGGCACCCGCCCCGACGCCCCCGCCCGGCCCCGCCGCGCGGGGGCGTCCCCGTCCCGCCCTCGTCCCCGTCCCGCCCTCGTCCCCGTCCGGCCGCGCGGGGGTGGGAGCGTCAGGGGCGGTGGGTGCGGTGGCGGCGGGCGCGGAGGCGGTGCAGGACGTCGGTGCCGCCCCGGCCGAAGTGGTCGTGCAGCGCGCGGTAGTCCGCGTACAGCTCGTCGTAGGCGGCCGCCCGGGCCGGGTCGGGGTGCCAGGTCTCGCGGCGGGCGGCGCCCATCGCCGCCGAGGCGGCCGGCACGTCCGGGTACGCCCCGGCGGCGACCGCCGCGTGGATCGCCGCGCCCAGCGCCGCCGGGTGCGCGGAGTCGACCACGTGCAGCGGCCGGCCGATGACGTCGGCGTAGATCCGCAGCAGCAGCCGGTTGCGGGTCAGCCCGCCGGCCACGGTCAGCTCGTCGACGGCCACCCCGGCGGCGGTGAACGCGTCGACCACCGTCCGGGCGCCGAACGCGGTGGCCTCCAGCAGCGCCCGCCAGATCTCCTCCGGCCGGGTGGCCAGGGTCAGCCCCACCAGCACCCCGCTCAGCTCGTGGTCCATGAGCACCGACCGGTTGCCGCTGTGCCAGTCCAGCGCCAGCAGCCCGTGCCCGCCCACCGGCTGCTCGGCGGCGAGGGCGTCCAGCAGCTCGTACGGGCTCAGCCCGCGGCGGCGCGCCTCGTCGGCGTAGTCGGCCGGCAGGCCGGTGCGGACGTACCAGGCGAAGATGTCCCCGACGCCACTCTGCCCCGCCTCGTAGCCCCAGGAACCGGTGGTGACGCCGCCGTCGACCACGCCGCAGACCCCGGGCACCTCGTGGTACGCCGCCGCGTTCATGATCAGGCAGGTGGAGGTGCCGAGGACGGCGAGCATCCGGCCCGGCTCGACCGCGCGGGCAGCCGCGGCGGTGACGTGCGCGTCGATGGACCCGACCGCGACGGCGGTGCCCACCGGCAGCCCGGTCCACCGGGCCGCCTCGGCGGTCAGCCCGCCCGCCCGGGCGCCCAGCGGCGCGAGCGGGCCGTCGATCCGGGGCAGCAGCCCGTCGAGGCGGGGGTGCACGGCGCGCAGGAACTCCGCCGACGGGTACCGCCCGTCCTGCCGCAGCCCCTTGAAGCCGGCGGCGGAGACGTTGCGGGTCTCCCGCCCGCAGAGCTGCCAGACCAGCCAGTCCGCCGTCTCGATGAAGCGCTCCGCGCGGTCGAAGACCGCCGGGTCCTCCTCCAGCACCTCCAGCGCCTTGGCGAGCTGCCACTCGGCGGAGACCCGCCCGCCGTAGCGGGGCAGCCAGGTCTCGCCGCGCGCGGCGGCGACGTCGTTGATCCGGGCGGCCTGCCGCTGGGCCGCGTGGTGCCGCCACAGCTTCGGGTACGCGTGCGGCCGACCGGCCAGCTCGGGCAGCTCGCAGAGCGGGGTGCCGTCGGCGCGGGTGGGCAGCATCGTGCAGGAGGTGGCGTCGACGCCGATGCCGCCAACGTCCTCGGGGCGTACGCCGGCGGCCCGCAGCGCGGCGGGCACCGCGACCCGGAGCACCTCGCGGTGGTCGTCCGCGTGCTGCAACGCCCAGTCCGGCGGCAGCGGCGTCCCGTCGGGCAGCCGCTCCGTGATCACTCCGTGCCGGTACGCGTGCACGGCCTCGCCGCGCACGACGCCGTCGGCGACGTCCACCACGACTGCCCGGCCGGAGAGGGTGCCGAAGTCGACCCCGACGACGTGCCGGGGCGCCCCGGCTGCCGGCTGCGTCACCGCTCCTCCTCCGGCCGCGCCGCTCCGGCGCCCGGGCGGGGCGGCCGGTCGGCGGCGGCGGGAGGCAACGCTACCGCAGCCATTGATCCCCATTCGTGGATCCACGTCGTCTCGCACCCCGCCACCCGGTCGTCACCCCACGGATGAGGACCGCTGGGATTGACCGTCCGTTCCCCGCCGGGTCAGGCGATGGGCCGTTTCAGGTGGTAGCGGTGCACCTCGGTGCTGCCCTGGATGTTGTTCACGTCCTCGGCGGCGGAGACCAGCTCCCAGCCTTCCCGGCCGGCCCGGTTGAGGTGCGCGATCGCGGTGTCGCCGTACGCGGTGATGTCCCGGCGCGTCCCGTCCGGGCCGTACCAGATGAAGCTGACATGGAAGTTGCGGCCCTGCCCCTGATAGCGGCGGACCAGCAACGCGTACTCCCAAGCGATCATGACGTCCATTATGGGTGTCCACGAAGGACGGCGAAACACGGGCAGTCGCGCTTTGCCATGCGGTGAACGCGGTGTGTCAGCGCCGAGACGGCGCGCCGCCACCGCCGACTGTGGACACCCTCCCCCACGGGCGCCCACCGGTCCGTGGTCGCGATCCGGTTGATCCCGCGCGGCTCCGGCGAGATCACCGGGCCGGTTGCGGGGTGACGGCGAGCGCCCGCGACCGCGCGGCCGTCTCGTCGGCGACCAGCGCCGCCAGCCGGTCCAGACCCAGGTCGATCTGCTCCGGGGTGACCGCGCTGACCGACAGCCGCAGCGCGTCGACCGGGGCGCCGTCGTCGTAGAAGTGCGCCATCGGCGTCCAGAGCAGCCCGTACTCGCGGGCGGAGCGGTGCAGCAACGCGTCGTCGACCGCGAACGGCACCGTGACCACCACGAAGAACCCGCCGGCCGGCACGTTCCAGCGCACCGGCGACGCGCCCGGCGGGAAGCGCCGCGCCAGGCCGTCGACGAGGTGGCGCAGGTTCCGGCCGTACGCGGCCCGCTCCCGGGCGGTGGCGGCCACCAGGCTGCACCCGTGCTCCAGCAGCGCGCCGCCGACCACCGCCTGGGCGATCGCCGAGGTGTTCACCGTGACCATGCTCTTGATCTTGGCGAGCTGGTCGGCGAACAGGCCCACCGAGCCGTCGGAGCCGGCGACGCGCTGGTCGGCGACCACGTAGCCCACTCGCGCGCCGGGCAGCACCGTCTTGGCGAACGAACCCAGGTAGACCACCCGCCGCGCGGTGTCCAGCGCCTTGAGCGTCGGCAGCCGCCCCGCGTCCCCGGCCGGGAAGAGACCGTACGGGTTGTCCTCCAGCAGCAGCAGGTCCTCCTCGGCGGCGAGGTCGAGCAGCCGCCTCCGGTCGGCCAGCCCGATGCTCGTGCCCGACGGGTTGGCGAAGTCCGGCATCACGTAACAGGCGCGCGGGCGCCGCCCCGCCGCCCGGGCCCGGCGCACCTGCTCCCGCAGGTCGGCCAGGTCCACCCCGGCCGGGCCGCCGGCCACCGGCCGCACCGGCAGGTCCAGCAGCCGCGCGGCGCCGGTCAGCCCGACGTACGTCGGGGCGACGGCGAGCAGCACGTCGCGGGGGTCGGCCCGCAGCGCCCGCAGCACCAGGAACATCGCCTCCTGGCAGCCGACGGTCACCACGACCGCCTCCGGGTCGACCGTGATGTTCTCGTCGACGGCGAGGTTGCGGGCGACGAGGTGGTGCACGATGCCCTTGGTGCGGCCGTACTGGAACAGGGTCCGGTGCACCTGCGCGGGGCTCTGCCCGAGGTCGTCGGCCAGGTGCCGGCGGAACGTCTCCAGGTGCCGGTGCGGCGCGGCGACGTCGAAGAACTCCTCGTACGGCCGGCCGGCCGCCAGCGACACCGCGTCGGGATAGTGCTGGGCCACCTCGTTGAGGAAGTTCATCGAGTTCAGCGCCGGGTCGTCGACCGCCGGATGCAGGTCGCCGACGTGCAGGTCCACCGGTTCGGCCACCGCTCAGCCCTCCCTCAGCACGCGCAGCTCGCGGACGGCCGCCGGGTCGGCACAGCCGGCCAGCGCCAGCGCGTCGCGGAACTCCCCGGCCAGCAACTCCAGCGCCGTCTCCGCCCCCGCCCGGCCCCCGGCGGCGAGCGCCCACAGCAACGGCCGGCCGACCAGCACCCCCCGCGCGCCGAGGGCGAGCGCGCGCAGCACGTCCACGCCGCCGCGCACGCCGCTGTCCAGCAGCACCTCGCACCGGTCGGCCACCGCCGTCACCACCTCGGGCAGCACGGTGGCGGTGGCCGGTGCGCCGTCGAGCTGCCGGCCGCCGTGGTTGGAGACCACCACCGCGTCCGCCCCGGCGGCCGCCGCCAGCTCCGCGTCGCGCGGGTCCAGGATGCCCTTCACCACCAGCGGCAGGGCGGTACGGCCCCGCAGCCAGTCCAGGTCGGCCCAGCTCAGCGCGGGCGCGAAGACCTCGCCGGTGTGCGCCGCGACGGCCGAGACGCCCGGGGTGGCGGCGTGCGCGAGCGCGTCCCGCCCGGCCGGCAGGTTGGCGGCGACGACGTGCGGCGGGATGGCGAAGGAGTTGCGGACGTCGCGCAGCCGCCGGCCCAGGATCGGCACGTCCACGGTGACCATCAGCGCGCTGCACCCGGCCGCGTGCGCCCGGTCCAGCAGATCCGCGACGAGGGCCCGGTCCCGCAGCCAGTAGAGCTGGAACCAGACGGCCGCGCCGGTCGCCGCGATCTCCTCGATCGGCACGCTGCTCAGCGTGCTGGCCGCGTACGGCACACCGGCCGCGCCGGCCGCCGCCGCGAGCGCCGTCTCCCCGTCGGGGTGCACCAGCCGCTGGTACGCCATCGGCGCCACCGCCACCGGCAGGGCGCAGGGGGCGCCGAGCAGCCGCGCGTCGGTACGCGGGGCGGCCACGCCGCGCAGCACGCGGGGCAGCACGGCCACCCGGTCGAGGGCGCGCCGGTTGGCGGCGAGCGTGGTCTCCGTGCCGCTGCCGCCGTCGACGAAGTCCCACACCTCGGGCGGAAGCACCGCCCGGGCCCGCTCGGCGAAGTCGGTCAGGCCGGCGGGCGCGGGCGGCTCGCCGGGCGGCACGTCCTGCCGGGGCAGCATCGTCTCAGCCATCGCTCGCCCCCGTCCCCGCCGCCGGCCGGGTCGACGCCGGGCGGGAACCCGCAGCCGCCGCCACCGTTCCCGGGCCGGCATCGCCGGTCGGGAGGCCGAACCGCGCCCGCAGGAATTCGGCGGCCCGGTCCTGGGCGTGGCGGCCGTCGTCGAACGCCCCGGGCATGGCGAAGAAGCCGTGGATCATGCCGGCGTACCGGGCGAGGGTGGTGGGCACGCCCGCGTCGCGCAGCCGGTGGGCGTACCGCTCCCCCTCCTCGCACAGCGGGTCGTGCTCGGCGGTGATCACCAGCGCCGGCGGCAGGCCACTCAGGTCCTCGGCCAGCAGCGGCGAGGCCAGCGGGTGCCGCGCGTCGGCGGGGTCGGCGAAGTAGTGGCCGCGGTACCAGGCGACCGAGCGGCGGTTGAACAGCAGCGGGTCCTCGCCGTCGCCGCCGGGCTCCCCGGTCTGGTCGGTGTTCGGGTACACCAGCAACTGGGCGGCGAGCGTGGGCCCGCCGCCGTAGCGGGCCAGCAGGGTGACGGCCGCCGCGAGGTTGCCCCCGGCGCTGTCCCCACCGACCGCCAGCCGCTGCGGGTCGACGCCGAACTCCTCGGGATGCGTGGCGATCCACCGGGCCGCCGCGTGGCAGTCGTGCACGGCGGCCGGGAACGGGTGCTCCGGGGCCAGCCGGTAGCCGACGGTGACCACCTGGCAGGGCACCGCGTTGGCCAGCCGCCGGCAGATGCCGTCGGCGGTGTCGACGCTGCCCAGCGTCCAGCCGCCGCCGAAGAAGTAGACCAGGGTGGGCAGGGGGCCCTCCCCCGCCGGCCGGTGGATCCGCACCGGCAGGTCGCCGGCCGGGCCGGGCACGTGCGTGTCGCGTACCTCGTGCACCGGCTCGACCGCGCCGCCGCCGGCGCGGATCGCGGCGAGGTCGGCGGCGCGGGCCTCGGCGAGGGTCTGCGTGTACAGCGGCGGTGTGCCGGCCGCCTCGCGGGCGGCCCGGTACGCCGCCACCTGCGGGTGGGCGCTCACGCGGCCTCCCCTCCGGTGTGGACCAGCAGCTTGTCGATGCCGCGCAGGAACAGGCTGCCGCTGTACGTGGGCGGCTCGGCGACCGCGAGCCGGGGGAAGCGGGCCAGCAGCTTCGGCAGCGCGAGCCGCCCCTCCAGCCGGGACACCGCCGCGCCGAGGCAGAAGTGCAGGCCGACGCCGAAGGCGAGCGACGGCGGGCCGGGCCGACGCGGGTCGAAGCGGTCCGGCTCGGGGAACCGGGCCGGATCGCGGTTGGCGGCGGCGATGATCAGCAGGACGTTCTCGTCCCGCGCGACCGGCACCCCGCCCAGCTCGGTGTCCCGGGGCGCGGCCCGGGCCAGGAAGTGCACCGGGGCCTCCAGCCGCAGGATCTCGTCGACGGCGCCCCGGGCCAGCGCGTCGTCGCCGGGCAGCGCGGCGGCCACGTCGGGGTGCGCCAGCAGCAGCGGCAGGCCGTTGCTGAACATGTAGACGGTGGTGACGAAGGCGGCGTTGAACAGCACGATCAGGTTGCTGACCAGCTCGTCGGCGCTGAGCCCCACGTCGCCGGAGTCGGCCGCCTCCACCAGCCCGCTGATCAGGTCCTCGCCCGGCTGGCGGCGCCGGTGGGCGATCAGGTCGGCGTAGAAGTCGCGCAGCTCGGCGGCGGCGGTGTTGGCGGCGGCGAGCCGCTTCGGGGTCTTGCCCGCCACGTCCAGGAACTCGTCGATCCGCTCCACCCGCTGCCGGTAGAAGTCCAGCTCACCGGCGGGGATGCCGATGAACTCGGCCATCACCAGAGCCGGCATCGGGTACGCGAACTCCGCCACGAAGTCGAACCCGGTCTCCCCGGCGTCGGCCATCCGGTCCAGCAGTCCGTCCACGACCCGGTGCACGGCCGGTTCCAGCGCGCCCAGCCGGCGCGGCGTGAAGGTCTTCGCGAAGACCGCCCGCATCCGGGTGTGGTCGGGCGGGTTGACGAACATCATCGAGGTCTGGAGGGTGCGCAGCACCTCCTGCTCCTGCCAGCCCGGCGGCGGCTGCTTGTACCACTCCGGGTCGCGCAGCACCTGGCTGACCAGGTCGTAGCCGACGGCGACGGCGGCGACCGACCGGTGCTCGGCGCGCGCCGGCACCGGGCTGACCGGCCCCAGCTCGTGCAGCCCGGCGTAGCAGGGATACGGGTCCTGCCGGCCCTCGTCGCTGTAGAGACGGGTCAGCAGTTGCGTGACGTCCACGGTCGATCGGTCTCCCCCAGGAACGGTGGCGTCGAGCGGGGTGAGGTCGCGTGAGCACGCCGGCCCCCGCCGTACCCGCCCGGGGCACGGACACCGAAGGCGTCCAGGCCGCCG